>DAOWGJ010000033.1 GCA_030637505.1 Holophagae bacterium | reverse complement strand
CTCTTGACCCAACGGCAATACGGCGACGACCGGCACGTCAAGCACTCGATGTTTGAACGAATCAGGGAGCACGTCGATCAGGCGATCCTCTCCGATGGCGAATCCGATGCCGGGCACCGCCTTGCCTCCGAGGTCTGAGATCAACCGGTCGTACCGCCCACCGCCACAGATGACCGTATCCTCTCCGAGGGCGGGTGAGATCACCTCAAACACGGTCCTCAGGTAGTAGTCCAGGCCACGTACCAACCGAGGTGCCGCTCGAACGGGAATCTCCAGGACTTCCAGGCCCTGGGCCACAGCATCAACGTGGACCTTGGCCTCATCACTGACGACATCAGCCACAGGGGTCGTATCAGTCACCAGTTCCCGACAGGTTGGGACCTTGCAGTCCAGGATCCTCAGCGGATTCTCGGTCCACCGCCGTTGGCAGTCGCCGCACAGGGATTCTCTATTGGGCAACAGTTCGCCTTTAAGGACCTCAATGAAACGACCCCGGTCCTCCGAGTCGCCCAGGTTGTTGAGCACAATCACCAAATCGTCGAACCCCAACGCCTTCAAAAAGGTGTGGAGCGCCAAAAGAACCTCAACATCGGCCTGAGGCGTCGAAGCGCCGAGCAGTTCGATTCCGATCTGGGAAAACTGTCGATACCGGCCACGCTGCATCTTCTCGTACCGGAACATTGGACCCATGTATGACAGGCGCATCGGCTGGGGGCGCTGCCCGAGTCCGTTTTCGATAAAGGCCCTGGCCACACCTGCCGTGCCCTCCGGACGCAAGGTTAACGAACGCCCCTTTCGGTCGGCAAAGGTGTACATCTCCTTGGAGACGATGTCCGTGCCCTCGCCGACCGTACGCACGAAGAGCTCGGTCGACTCCATCACCGGAAGACGGATTTCGTCGTAGCCGAAGCCTTCGAACACCCGCCGTGCTTCGGCCTCCACCGCGCCCCACAGGCGCGACTCCGGCGGTAAAATATCCCGCGTACCCTTGACTTTACGAATCATGTTCTCTCTCCAAATCTTCGCCTCGTTCCTCGAACTCAACCGCGAGACCCATCGGGGGGCGGCACTGGGTTTTCCGGCCGGGCCTCTCTGCCCATCCCGCTGGCAAGGTACCGCTCCTTGTACCGAACGTAGTTCGTCGCCGTCCCCCGGGCTCGAGCATACTCATCGTCCGTCAGTGCCCTTTTCACGATGGCCGGCACTCCGACGATCAGCGATCTCGGGGGGGCCTTGAATCCCTCCCGGACGACCGCCCCGGCAGCCACCAGCGAACCCTCTCCGATCACGGCGTCGTTGAGGATCTTGGCGCCCATGCCGATCAACACGCCCGACCCGATGGTGCAGCCGTGCAAAATGGCGCCGTGGCCCACGCTGACCTCATCCTCCAGCAATGTCGGACACTGCTGGTTCTCCACATGGACGATCACGCCGTCCTGGAGGTTGGAACGAGCTCCGACCCGAATCCAGTGGATGTCCGCCCTGAGGATAACGTTGTACCAGACTGACACATCGTCACCCAAAAACACCTCACCCAACACCAGCGCATTGGGTGCGAGGAACACTCGAACCCCGATCTCCGGAACCTTGTTTTCGAATGAAATCACTGACATCACACCGTCCCTCACCGAGCGCCGAAAACTATCACACGGTCGACTGACCGGCAAGGTAGTCAAGTGCTTCTTTTTAAGGAACCTGTGGAATCTCGGGCCACCGGGCACTTTCGAAAGCCATTGAATTTCAACAAGATAGCGATAAGATGCTTAAATTCAATAACTTAGAAATTCATCGAAAATGAGGCCTTTTTCCGAAAAGTGTTGTTTTTTCAGAGTCTTATGGACTTTTCCACAGAGTTTTCCGCAGGTTTTTCCACACCCGAGAGCCGCTTCAGAGAGGTGTCGCGGAACCACCTTTGAACCAAGCATTTACTCTTTTCAACCGGTGGGTTCTCGGACCACTGAGTTTCGAACAACTCCGGAGATTCGACACCGGGATTCAGGGCTCAGGGATCGGATTCAGGGCGAATCAGTTCGCTGCAGAGCCGAGAGCCGAGATCTCCCCTGCGAAGACGGTCACCTACCTTTTTTTGGCGGTTCCAGCTCCGTCGGGTTGGCCCCACACCTCGGCCCCTTGACGGAGAATACGCACGCCTACCCCGGTCAAATCCACCAGGGTCGACGGCTGTCCGCCCGGGGTCGTCCCACCGTCCAAAACCAGATCCGGATCGCCCGCCAGCGACCTGAGAGCATCGGGCACGTCGACTGACGGCCGGTCCCCATGATGGTTGGCCGATGTCCCGGTCAAAGGACCGGTTTCGCCCAACAGTCGTCGCAACATCGCATGGCCCGGAATCCGAATCGCCACCGTTCCCACCGTCGAGACGGGAAGGGCTTGGCGAACGGGCAATACCGCAGTGATCGGGCCAGGCCACACGCTCTCGAGATGGCGCCGCCAGGCCTCGGGTACATCCGTCAACCGATCCACCTGGGTCCAATCCGCCGCCAGCACGGGCAGGGGCATATCCCTGGGGCGGTCCTTGAGGTCCAATATCCTGCACACGGCCTCTTCGGAGCACGGGTCACCCGCAAGACCGTAAAAGGTCTCGGTGGGTACGAGCACGACACCCGCCTCAGCAAGGCACCGTTTGACCCGGGGCACCACTGCCGCGAGATCGCGCCCCCGGTGAAAGGGAAGGACAATCATCATTCCGCGGCCGTTTCGGACAGTAGCTCTGCCGCATGGGATCGGGCAGTGTCGGTCACTGCCTCCCCGGCTACCATGCGAGCCACTTCCTGGGTCCGAGCCTCTCCCTCCACCTTCATCACCGAGGTCGTCGTCCGACCCCCACTGACCGTCTTTTCCACCTTGAACTGTGCCTGGGCCCGGCCGGCTACCTGCGCGAGGTGGGTGACCACCAGAACCTGATCGTGGCGGGCCAGGTCGTCGAGAAGGCCGGCCAGCGCAGCCGCCGCGCCCCCCCCCAGCCCGCTGTCGACCTCGTCGAACAACAGGGTCAGGTCTTGGGACTGGTCCCGCTGCCGGAGAACGGTCCTTATGGCCAGGTGGAGGCGGGAGAGTTCACCGCCGGAGGCAACCTTCGCCATCGGCCTCAGGTCCTCTCCCTCGTTGGCTGCCATCAGCAGCTCCACCTCCTCGACGCCGTCGACGCCGAAGGCCACCTGCACGCCATCCCGGATCAGGGGACTTCCCTCCTCAGGCCGGGGTGTCCAATGAAAATCAATCTTTGTCCCCGCCATGTCCATCCGTTTGAGAACGCGGCTGATTTCGAGAGCCATGACCCGAGAAGCCTCGACTCTTTTCCGGTGCAAATGAACGGCCGCCTCATCGAAGGCCGCAAGGGCGGCATCGGCGTCTCTCCTGGACCTTTCCAGCCGATCCTCGACCTTTTCGAGTTCGGTCCTTTCGGCCCTCAGGCGGGCCCGGTGGTCCATGACCTCTTCCAGCGTTCCACCATACTTGAGCATGATCTGTTCCAGGGCGTGCAGACGACTCTCCACCCTTTCCAATTCGGCCGGGTCGTCTCGAAGATCTCCACCGAAGACTCGAACCTCACGAAGGGCCTCCTCGCTGATCACCCTGGCTTCGGTGACCAGACGCAGGAGATCGCCGACGTCGACGCCGCAATCGGCCATCTCGGCCACCGCCCGCTCGGACCGAGCCAACTCCTCGATTACAGCGCCCTCGCGGTCACCGAGACCGTCGACGACGCTGGAGGTCAAAGCCTGGAGCCTTGCCGCATGCCGGAGCCGCAAACGTCGGATCCGGAGCTCGTCATCCTCCCCTGGATTCGGAGCAAGGGCATCGATTTCCGCCTCCTGGAACGAGATTGCATCCAATCGATCACGACGGCGGCCCCGGGCGGCTTCCAGTCGCTGAACCTCATCCGACTCCTCGACCCAGCGTTGCCAGGCATTGCGCACTCCTCCGGTCCAGACACCGAGGTCTCCGAATGTATCGACCAATTGAAGCTGCGTCTGAGGGTTGGCCAGCCCATAGTGCTCATGCTGGCCGTGAATAGCCAACAGGTGGGAGGCAACTCGTTGCAGTCCGCCCACCGTGACCGCCGTGTCGTTGATCCAACACCGGCTCCTGCCCGGCGCGGTGACTTCCCTCCTGACGACCACCTCGTCTGCAGCAAGAATCCCCAAGTCCTCAAACTCCTCGGAAAGACGATCCGAGGGCAGGAGGTCAAACCACGCCTCCACGACCAACTTTTCATCACCTGTTCGCACGAGATCGGCACTGGCTCGCCCTCCAGCGATCAGTTCGAGGCCTTCGACGAGCAGGCTCTTGCCGGCGCCGGTCTCCCCCGTCAGGACCGAAAATCCCCGGCCGAAAGTCACCTCGACATTCTCGATAATGCCGAGGCTCCGAACCTGCAGTCGTTCCAACATCACCAGATCTTAACCCGAATCCCATCGATCGACCGTTCGAAACCGTCGGTCCAGCGGTATGATCGTCTCCGGAGGATCGATGAGAGCCAAAACACAACCCGTGATTCGACCCATGGAGGAGGCCGCAGCTTTCGAGGTCGAACGGTCTCGCGGGGCGTTTATTCAGATCCTGCTCGGCCCCGACGACCACGTACCGAATTTCGCCACGCGGCGATTCACCTTGATGCCCGGCGGCCGAATCCCCTGCCACAGTCACGACGCCATCGAGCACGAACAAGTGGTCCTCGAAGGAGAGATGACACTGGGGTTGGACGATGCCGTCCACCTCGTCAGGCCCGGCGACTGTATTTTCATTCCCGCGAGGACGTCCCACTGGTATGAAAACCGTGGGGAAGAGCCCGTCAGGTTTTTGTGCATCGTCCCAGTGACCGATGCCTACCAGACCACCTGGCTGGAAGACCCCGCCGACTGACATCATGCGGATCAATCGCCTGGTGTGTGTCGTCATCACGACCTGTACCGTGCTGGTTGCGGGCACCTCCCTGATCCGAACAGTACAGAGTTTTTACCAGGTTGACTTTCCAATTTCCTGGGTCGAAGCAGGCCTTCGCGTGCACGAGGTCACGACCCATTCCAGCGGAAAACTCGCAGGGCTGACCGAGGGCGACTTGATCACGGCGATTGACGGGGTTTCCGTTCACAACTACGAAAACCCCCTGTTCTCGCTGGCCTCCGGTTTCGACCACGTTCTGACCGTCAAGGGACCCGGAGGCAAGGTCAAGTCCCCAATCTATCGGCCGCCACCGCCTCGAATCGAGGAAATCTATTTGGCTCGATCTGCCGTCGGCGCTTTCGGGTTGGCTTGCGCCGCGATCGCAGCATTCTCCACACGACGCCGGGAGATCCTGACTTTTCTGCTTCTGGCTTCCGCCTCTTTCCTCGTAGGCGCCATACCCCACCGAACGGCCGCCACCGCAGTTGGTCTGGCTGTGTTGCACCGATCCGCCGGCGCAGCAATGCCTTTTCTCCTCATTCGGTTTTTTGCCATCTTTCCCAATCAAAGTCGACGAATGCCCTTCTGGGATGCCGCCACTCTGGTGGCGGTGACCGGAGCGGGGCTGACACCCCTGGTGCCCGACCTCAAGGCCTGGTGGCCGGCGATGCTGATCGGCCTTCGCTTTCTTTTCACGGCTTCTCTGATTTTTGGAATCGTGGTTCAGGTCCGCCGGTGGTGGACGGCGCAAGACCAGGAACATGACCGGCGTCAGATCGAGTGGGCCGGCCTTGGGCTCTTCGTCGGCTTGACACCGCTGGTCGCTCTGGTCTTCGTGCCCGGTTGGCTCGGCATCACTTTCGAACCGTTCTCGTGGTTGGCCGTGCTGCCCCTTGCCGCCATTCCCCTGGGTTTTCTGGCGGCATTGACCGAGTACAGGCTCTGGGATCTCGAGCCGATCTCCCGCGATTTGGTCTCGGCAACCCTTATCGTCGCCAGTGGGGGCTTCGTTTTCTCGTTAACCAATTACGTCCTTCAAACCTACGCCGCCGGTCTCGGAAACACCCGAAATCTCCTGGCCTTTGCCACCGGTATCCTGCTGGTCCTTCTGCTCAAGCCCGTCCGGCAGAGAGTTGAACCGTTCCTCGATCAATGGTTGCATCACGGGAGGCCGACTCCCCGGTGGCTCCTGACCCATTCGACCCGCGACCTGGCAACGGCGAAAGACCCCCGGGGTCTTCTGACGACTCTGGGTGAGATCCTGGTCACCGGTCTGTACATCGACCCGGTTGCAACGTATCTAAGGTCCGATCCAGACGGTTTCCGAAGGGTATTCCCGCAGGAGGACGATTATCAGCCCCCGCGTCTGACATCGGAAATTGAAGATCAGCCCTTCCCCCACCCCGAGGAACAGGAACTGGCTTCCCAGGGATTCACCCAGAGAATTCTGCTGGGACGCGGCGACACAACGCACGGGATCCTGTACCTCGGCCTTCGCCGAGGCCTCGCTCCCCTGGGGTCCGAGGCGGGGGGCGTGGTGTCAGCCTTTGCCGCCCAGGCGGCCCTCGGCCTTGAGAGCGCCCGGCGCCTGGAAGAACTGCGCCTTCAGGCCGAGGAGTACCGGATCCTCCACGCCAACACCCAACGGATCATCGAATCCTCTGCGGCCGGAATTCTGGTGTGTGATGCGGGGGGGCGAATCCTGTCGGCCAACAGCCGTGCGGCCAAGATCCTCGGCCTCTTGGCTCGCGACATGGTGGGAAACCGCCTGGAAACCTTTCTCGCTCTGCCCGAAACCTGGCAACCCCAACTTCCGGTTCACGCAGTCAATGCCGAGGCCCATACCTTGACCAACCCGGTCATTCGCCTGGTTCTGGCCGTGTCGGTCCTCGAGCTGGACACCGGAAGCTTCAACGGTCGCGTGGTGGTGGCACAAGACGTCACCGAGCTGCGGAAACTCCAAGATCGTGTCCGAGAACAGGAACGGCTTGCCGGGTTGGGTCGACTGACCGCCGGACTGGCCCATGAGATCAATACCCCGCTGACCGGCATCGCCTCCTACGCCCAGATGCTGGGTGATATGACTCCTCCTGACGATCCCCGCTCAACCCTGCTGAATAAATTGGTCAATCAGAGTTTCCGGGTCTCCCGGATTGTCGCCAACCTCCGTGAGTTGTTTCGAGGTGGCGGTGGGGAACGAACACCCCTGGATCTAGTAAAAGTGGTGTCCAAGGCTGCCCATGAGGCCTTGAAATCCATCGAGGCTGAAGACACCCTGTCGATCGAAACGCCCTCTGAGCCTGTGATGGTCTGGGCGTCGCCGGGAGCCATCGATCTCGCCGTTGCCAATCTGGTCCGAAATGCCGTAGAGGCCTCCCCAAACGATGGGTCCATCAAGATCCGGATCACCGAAGATGCCGACGGCGCCCTCATCACGGTTGACGACACTGGTCCAGGCGTTCCGCCACACCTCAAGGATCACATTTTTCAAGCCTTCGTCACGACCAAGACCGACCGGGGCGGCACCGGACTGGGGCTCGCGATCACCCGTGATATGATCACTCAAATCGGTGGTGAAGTGTGGCTCGAAGACCTCCCTCAAGGAGGTACGCGGGCCGCCATCAGGTTGGAAACGTGCAGACAGCCTCCAGCATCCTCGTAATCGACGACGAGCCCGTCCTCCAGGACGTGCTCGGTATCCTCTTGGGCGATGCAGGGTTCGAAGTCCACCCGGCGATGTCCGCCGCCCAGGGCCTGAAGGTCTTGGCCGAGGAGGAGATCGATGTCGTCCTCCTCGATCTGATGCTTCCCGACCGGAACGGCTTGGACCTTCTACCGGAGATCACCAACCTCGCTCCCGATCTTCCGGTCATCGTCATCACTGCGCATTCTTCCGTGGAGTCGGCTATTCAGGCGATGCGGGTGGGCGCCTATCACTATGTGCCGAAGCCCTTCAAGAACGAGGTGGTTCTCCATCTGGTTCGAAGGGCGGCCGAACGCAGGCAGCTGGAACGTGAGAATCGACTGCTCCGAAGCCGTCTGGATGGAGTTGGCGAAATCGTCGGAACCAGCCGACGGATGGAGGAAGTGTTCGAGTTGATTCGGCGGGCGGCGCCGGCCCGGTCGAACATCCTGATAACCGGCGAGAGTGGGACCGGTAAAGAACTGGCGGCCCGCGCCGTCCACCGGCTCAGCCCCCGGCGGGAAGGGCCTTTCGTGCCGGTCCATACCTCCGCAATTCCTGCCGACCTCCTGGAATCAACTCTTTTCGGACACATCAAGGGCGCCTTTACCGGCGCCATCGCTTCCCGCAAGGGCTTGTTCGAGGCAGCCAATGAAGGCACCCTGTTTCTCGACGAGGTCGGTACCGTGACCCCGGAGACCCAGACCAAACTGCTTCGAGTCATTCAGGAACGGGAGATCCGGCGGGTCGGCGGTGTGGATTCCTACTCCGTCGATGTCCGTATTGTGACCGCAACCAACGTCGATCTGTTGGAAGAGGTTCACCAAGGACGATTCCGTGAAGATCTCTATTACCGGCTCAACGTGATAGCGATCGAGATGCCGCCCCTGAGGGAGCATCCGGAAGACATTCCGACTCTGGCAACCCATTTCCTTCATATCTTTGCCGAAGAGAATCAACGGCAGGTCTCGGAGTTCACTCCGGAAGCCATGGACCTGTTGACGGACTACGCCTGGCCCGGAAACGTCAGAGAACTTGAAAACGCGGTCGAACGAGCCGTTGTCTTGAGCCAGGGAAACCAGATCGGTCCCGAGACCCTCCCCAGGGCCGTCCGCTCCGATACCTCTCGGCCGAAATTTGCTGATTCACTCCCAACCGGCGGTTTGGATTTCAGGAAGGCAGTCGCCGATTTTCAAACCCACCTGATCCGGCGAGCCCTCGAGAGGAGCGGCGGAATTCAGCGAAAAGCAGCGCGCCTTTTGAAGCTCAGTCCGACCACTTTCAACGAGATGGTCCATCGTCTGGGTGTTTCCGACCGGCGTCGATCGTGAGGTGTCTGGGCGTGGATCCCGGTGGCCGGCGGCTTGGCTTGGCTCTGGGCGATGACCAAACCGGACTGGTCATGCCGGTCGGCATCCACCCCTACCAGGGCGTCGAAGTGACGGCAGCCCACCTGCAGCACGAGGCCCGACAGCGGGACGCCGAGACGATCGTTTTGGGACTGCCGACATCCCAAGATGGGGAGGAAACCCCGGCGTGCCGGCGGACCCGTGCTTTGGCTGAAGCCCTGGCCGACCTTGGTTGTCAGGTGGCCCTTCAGCCGGAATTCCTATCGACCCATGCGGCAAGAGAACGAGCTCGGGACCTCGGCCGGGCCCGCAGCGCCCCGGTTGACGACCTTGCGGCACAGATCATCCTCGAGGATTATCTCGCAGACTCACCGGCGATGCCTGCCTCAAAACAATGACCGCATCTCCTGCCTTTCGGCGGACTGTGGGCCTTCTCCTGGCCGTCGTTTTCCTCTTGGGACTGACGGTCTTGTGGTGGCGTCATGTTTTGTGGACACCAACCCTGGGTCCGGAAATGACCCTCGATATTCAGAAGGGCGCCGCCTCGATGACCATCCTTCACCAACTGGCCCGGGCCGGACTGATGCCATCGGTTCCGGCCGGCCGCCTCTATCTTGAAGTTCCCGCACGAGGCCGGGAGATGCAGTGGGGGACCTACGTCATTCCCGCCCGGAGTCGGCCGGTCGACATTCTCGAAATGCTCCTCCAGGGTCGAGTCAAGCCCCTCAGTATGACGGTGGTTGAAGGCATGAGCAGCCTTGACATCAAGCGGGTCCTCGAAGCGGCCGGCGTCACGGGCGCCGAAAATTGGCCTTCGCTCGTTGCCGATTCCGGGCTCCTCGCCGATCTGTCCCCTGACGCATCATCGCTCGAGGGATTCTTGTTTCCTGACACCTACACCTTCTCCACCGGCATCGACGCCCCAACCGTCGCTCGTGTCATGGTCGACCGTTTCCGAACAGTATGGGCTGAGGAGCTCAGCGCCGGTCACCAGCGTTCTATGACCACTCTCGATGTCGTTACTCTGGCGTCGTTGGTCGAAGCGGAGACCGCCGTTTCTGAGGAACGGCGACTGGTGGCCGGCGTCTTCGTCAACCGCCTTCGGCGAGGCATGCTCCTCCAGTGCGACCCAACCGTCGTCTTTGCTTTGCGCCGACGCGGTGAGTGGACCGGGAGGCTTCTCCGAGTCCACTGGAACGTCGATGACCCTTACAACACCTACCGGTTCCCCGGTCTGCCTCCGGGGCCGATCAACAATCCCGGACGTGCCGCCTTGCGAGCCGCCCTGAATCCCGGAAAGCACAACCTGCTGTACTTCGTCGCCGACGATTCCGGTGGGCACACCTTTTCTTCGACCCTCAAACAGCACAATCGGGCGGTTGCCCAACGGAAGCGCTCCCGTCATTGACCTTTCCCCGGTGCCGGTGGTAGCTTGAAAGAGGCCACGACAAATGGCCGGGGAGGCAGTGATCATGGGTGAGACTTACCGTACCTTTGGACAGTTCATTCTCTTTAAGGAAATTCTCGAAGATGAGATGGGTCATCTCTACCGAGCCGGAGAATTTGACGCCACTGGGATCACACGGACGGTTTGGCTGCGTTTATTCGATTCGACGGGCATGCCCTCAAAAGAGGTCAACGACGCCTTCGAGAAGGGGCGACAGGTCGCCGACCTCCTTCAGGCGGCCAACATCGCTTCAGGCACGAGCTACCACACAGAGGGTGGCATTCCAGGCATGGCCTTTGAATATACCGCAAGCCAACCCCTCTCTCGTCTATTTGAAAAAGTCAAAGAGGAGGGGTTCCCGGTACCGGTCGATAACGCACTTTTGATCATGGAGAAGTTGGCCCTCGGCCTTTCCTCCGCCCTTGTCCTGGAGAGTGGCGGGCAGCCCCTGGCCCACGGCTTTTTGCATCCCGCCCTGGTGGTGATCTCCAACGACGGCGAAGGCATCATCTCCGGCTTCGGGGCGGCCGAGAGCCTGCTGGGGCTTCTCGATCAGCCCGACATAGCTGAAAAAATCAAACCGTATTTGGCGCCAGAAGTCATCCTCACCCGCACCGCCGGTAAGAAGGGAGACGTCTACTCCCTGGGCGCCCTCCTGTTCCAGTTGCTGACCAGTACGTCCTTGCCCTCTGATCCCGAGGCCCGGACGGCCGCAATCGATGAGGCCGAGATGGCCTATGACGAGGAACCGATTCCCGATGACATCAAGGCCCTTCTGACGCGATCTCTGGCCACCCGGCCCGAGGATCGGTTCAGTTCGGCCGCGGACTTCAAGAAACACCTGGACAAGTTGCTCTACGGCGGCAACTACAGCCCGACGACATTCAACCTCGCCCTGTTCATGGACCGTCTATTCCGATCCGACATCGAGCGCGACGAAGCGGACCGAGGCGTCGAGGCCCAGGTCGACGTCCAACACTACATTCAGCCGGAGCCGGAAGAGGAGCCTGTCGAGACCGTGACCGTGACCGAACCGGCCATGGGCAAGGGTCTGTATATCGGCCTTGCTGCCGGGTTGATTGTCATCCTGGCCCTGATTGGCTTTTGGGTGACCCGCGGCTCCCAGCCGGAGGAACCTGTGTTGACGCCGGAGGAGGTCGCTGCTCAGAGGGCCTCCCAGGAGGAGAGAATCCGAGAATTGGCCGCCCGACTGGTCGAAGAGAAGATGCAGGAACAGGAAGCCAAGATTCGCGGTGAGTTGGAACAGAGCCAACAGCGAATCGAAGACCTTCAAAAGAAACTCCAGGAAAGCCAGAAGCGCACCACCTCCGCGGCTGAGAAGAAGCGTGCCCAGGAAGAACTCCAACGACAGATTGAGTCGGAAAAGGAAAAACAACGCCAGCAAGAGGCTGCCCTGGAGCGTGAACGGCAACAGGCCTTGGCTGAAGCCCAGAAAGAGGCCGAAGCAAAGGCAGAACAGGAATTGGCAGCGGTCGAACCCGAGACGCCCCCCACGGCGGTCGCCGAGGCTCAACCAACCGCTGCCCCTCAGGTTCTCGAACCAACTCCCGCGCCTGTCACCGTGACGGAGAACCAATTCGTCGATCCTTCTGAGGTGGACACCTTGCCCGCCATCATCAAGGAAGAAACGGTCAAATGGCCCAATGCCGCAAAGCGAGCTCGCCGACGCGGCATGGTCATCGTTCAGGCCACCGTGGATGCAACGGGTCGTGTCGAGTCCGTCAAAGTACTACGGGCGGACGAAACCGGATTCGGTCTTCCGGAATCCGTTACCGATGCCGTCAAGAAATACCTCTTCAAGCCGGGAACCAAAGACGGCGTTAGAATCAAAACCTACGCGACCGTGACCAAACGGTACGCTTTCCGGTAGGGGAGTCTCAGGAAAACTCGGGAACGGGCTCGGGGAAGAATACAAAGGCGAAGCCCGAGGGCTTCGCCTTTTTGTATTTCAGCCGGCAGAAACCAGCTGAACGCCCACTTAATAATCAGTGAGGTCTTACTTCTCGACGCGCTCGCGCAGGGTCTTGCCGGGCTTGAAGTGCACGTAATTCTTCGCCGGGATGGTGATCGTTTTCCCGGTAGCCGGGTTGCGCCCCTGGCGTTCACCACGATGCTTGGTCGAAAAGGTACCAAACCCCGGAAGGGTCACCTTGTCACCGGCATCCAGGGAGATCGCGATCAAGCCCTTGCGGGGATGCGCCGAGAAAATGATCTCCAGGATTTCGGCCGCCTGACCCTGGCTCAGTTCAGCCTTTTTCGCGAGTTTCTGGGCCATCTCAGTTTTATTCATTCCAAATACCTCCATAAAAAATTTGCGCGTCTCTGCTGCTCCCCTATTGTGAGCGGGTTTTCCGGCCACTGTCAAGCCGCAAACCGCCTTGTTTGTAAAATTACCTCTGATATCGTGGCGCCTTGGAGGCGAATGTGGATCTCAAACTCAGAAACAAGCGAGCGCTCGTCACCGGATCATCCCGCGGTATCGGTCGCGCAATTGCTCTCTCGTTGGCCGATTTCCAGGTAGACGTCGCCATCAACTACCTCAGAAACCGCCAGAAGGCCGAGGAGACGGCCCAGGAAATCGAAAGCCGAGGTGTCCGGTCCCTGGTCGTCAAGGGCAATGTCGCCAGGCCCGATCACGTCGAGCGATTGTTCCAAACGATCGACGATGCCTGGGGTGGTCTGGAGATCATGGTCTCAAACGCGGCCTCCGGTGTGCTCAAACCAGCCCGTGAACTGACGCTCCACCATTTCGACTGGGCGATGCACATCAACGCCGCCGCCCTGCTTCCCCTCATCCAACACTTCAGCCGCCTCCCATCACAGGGTGAGAAGACTCTGGTTGCGGTTTCGTCGCTGGGGGCGACCCGAGCCATTCCAAATTACACAGCCGTAGGGGCCTCCAAGGCCGCCCTTGAGTCGATGGTCCGACACCTCTCCGCGGAGTACGCACCGGAAGGCATCCGCATCAACGCTGTTTCTGCGGGAACTGTGGACACCGATGCCCTCAAACATTTTCCGAACCGGGAGGAACTCCTCGAAGAAAGCCGCCGAAGGACACCGGCCGGCCGCTTGGTAGAACCCCAGGATGTCGCCAACACCGTGGTCTACCTGTGCACCCAGTATGCCTCGATGATCCACGGTCAGACGATTATTGTCGACGGGGGGTATTCCATTCTGGCGTAGCTAGGAGGGTGTAGGGCATTGAATCACCGGCGCCTTTCGGGTGTCGTGAAGGCCCTTTTTCGTTGCATCCTCGGCCCGTACGGGGAGTACAGCGTCTCGAACGCGCCTCAAATGGCACTTCACGACCCTCCGAAATCCATCCGCCGTCAATGCCCTACACGCTCCTAGTCAGGTCGGAACCGGGGGAGGGGCCGGCGGCGGAAAAGAATCGCGCCCCTGCTCAACCGGGGAGTGCCGGAAGGTCGGGAATGGAATTCAGCGTTGATTCGAAATCTGAAGTTGAACCACGAGATAGGGATAGAGGGGAGCGACCACACGACCGAGGCCGATAGCTGACAAGGCATCAAGCCCACGGATGACGACCCTCATCAAGGGCGAGAACAGCTTTCCCCACCAATGCTTGCCGACCTGACGAAACCGCAACCTGCCCCTGAGCCTCTTCAGTCTTGCTGTTGCTCCGCTGTGTTTCGCCCATGAGCGCATATCGGAGAACGACGGCAAGAGAACGTCAGGCACCGGATGTACCCGGAAAGCTCCAATGGAGTCACCATGCCAGAAATCTACCGGAAAAGAGCCGTTTGGGAAATCGACGATCACGGTAGCTTCGATTTGGCACACCCGGACAAATTCTTGAACGACAGACCGTCTCATTTCGGCCCGGTTTGGCAGAGGGACGATGGTGTATGGGTTGGCACTTTCAGAGACGCCCACATGCTCGATCATTCCGGACGAAACAAGCACCTCAAAACTCTGATCCCTGAATGGGAGGGCTGATGCATCTGCTATAACGAAAGGCCTTGAGTCTCTATGTTCCGCTACCCAACGTGTGAGGCGATAGAAAGAGAGGTCGACGCCAAAAGCATTCAACCCGGCTTCTCTCCACTGCTGGACTGCATATCCATTGCCGCAGCCTACATCCAGTAGAATCCTCCCCGGACGAATCTCGACGATCTCCGAAAAGTACGTGACCCGTTCCGTGGATGCACGCATTTCGAGCGCTTCGGCCTGACGAAGTGTTTCGTTCATCGGATGACCAACCTAACGCCTGATTCGCGCCATCAGGCGATAAAGTCTTTGCATGGTTAATTTCTGTGCATCGAACATCTACAGGGATGTTAGGTGACATTTGGAGATTTCGCAAGCGGAGAGTGTATGAGTCATGGGACACCAGACAATCGAGAGAGATGACCGGCGTAATTTCCCCTTTGCCTTTCCTTGAGGCTCTGCGCTAATTGCCGATTTTTCGTTTTGCCGGCGCGTCAGTCGCCAAGATCTCTCTCAGATACATCCCCGTGAAAGAACTCCCACAAGAAGCCACCTGCTCGGGAGTGCCGGTCGCGACGAGGGCGCCGCCGCCATCGCCACCCTCAGGCCCCAGGTCTATGATCCAATCGGCAACCTTAATGACATCCAGATTGTGCTCGATCACGACTATGGTGTTGCCTCGATCGACCAGGGCCACGAGAACACCGAGCAATCGCCGGACATCGTCAAAATGAAGGCCCGTTGTCGGCTCGTCCAACAGATAGAGGGTTGTCCCCGTCGCCCTTTTCGCCAACTCTCTCGAGAGCTTGACGCGTTGGGCCTCGCCTCCCGAAAGGGTCGTCGCAGCCTGCCCCAGATGGACGTATCCCAACCCGACCGCCGTCAGTGTGTCCAGGACCCGCTTGACCTTGGGCACAGGATCGAAGACCTCACGGGCCTGGTCGATGGTCAGGTCCAGAACCTCCGCTATGGTCAGACCCTTGTAGCGGACCTCCAGTGTTTCCCGGTTGTAGCGGGAACCGTGGCAGACATCGCAGGTGACGAACACATCCGCCAGAAAGTGCATCTCAATGCGGACCTGCCCCGCCCCCTGGCAGGCCTCGCACCGCCCCCCCTTGACATTGAAGCTGAACCTTCCGGGTTTGTAGCCTCGTGCCCGGGCCTCGGTGGTTCCGGCGAACAGGGATCTGATCGGGTCGAAGACTTTGGTGTAGGTCGCCGGATTGGACCGGGGCGTACGCCCGATGGGGCTCTGGTCAATAGCGATGACCTTGTCCAAATTCTCGGCCCCTTCGACGCCGCAATGCCTGCCGGGCCGAGCCAGGGTTCCGTATACTTCACGGGACACCGCCTTGTGGAGAATCTCGTTGACGAGCGTTGATTTCCCCGATCCCGACACCCCCGTGACGCAGATCAAGCATCCCAGGGGAAAGGAAACATCGATGTCTTTAAGGTTGTGTTCTCGGGCACCGCGAACAACAAGATCCCGCCCAGTTCCCTGATTTCGGGCGGCGGGGACTGGGATGAATTCTCGGCCTGACAGATAACGACCGGTCAGACTCTCAGGCGCCTCCAGTATCGCCTCCAGCGGCCCTTGAGCCACCACCTTGCCGCCATGGCGACCGGCGCCCGGCCCGAGGTCGATCACCCAGTCCGCCTGGCGAATGGTCTCCTCGTCATGTTCGACAACAACCACAGTGTTGCCGAGATCCCGCATGCCGAACAGCGTGTTCAAAAGCCTCTGGTTGTCTCGCTGATGGAGGCCGATCGAGGGCTCGTCCAAAACGTACAACACACCCATCAATTTCGAGCCCACCTGAGTCGCCAATCGAATCCTCTGACTCTCACCCCCAGAGAGGGTGCCCGACATCCGGTCGAGGCTCAGGTATTCCAATCCGACCGATTCCAGGAACATCAGGCGGTCTCGAATCTCCCGCAAGACCTTGGTCGCGATCTGTTCATCCCGGTCGGAGAGGTCGATTCTGGCAAACCAGGACCGAGTCCGGTGAATCGGCATCGCCGAAACTTCCGAGATGCCGGCGCCATCGACCAACACCGCCAGAGACTCCGGCCGAAGGCGGGCGCCGTTACACGCTGAACAGGTTGCAAATGACATGTAGCGCTCGAGTTCCCGCCGAATCTCCTCTGAGGCCGTCTCGCCATATCGCCTCTCGATTCTCGGCACCAGCCCTTCCAAACGGTCCCGGAATCGGTAGGCGCCCTTCTTGCCCTCCCAAACGAAATCGAACTCGTCGTCGGATCCGAAGAGAATCAAGCGGCGAATCTCTTCGGGAAGGTCCCGCCAGGGCGTCTTCATGTCAAAGTTCAGGGCCGTCCCCAACTGGCCCAAGAGTCGGGCAAACCACGAAGAGCCGCCATTGGTGACTGTGGCGAGGCATCCGGCCGCAATCGAACGGGTCGGATCCAACACCAGTTTCTCGGGGTCGATTTCCCTCAAGAAGCCCAGGCCAGAGCATTCCTGACAGGCACCCTGGGGTGAGTTGAAGGAGAAGAGCCGAGGTGAGACTTCCGAGAGCGAAAAGCCGCATTCCGGACATGCCAGACGAGAAGAAAGCTGGATCTCTACGCTGTCGACGACGGCGATGCGGACCAAACCTTCACCGACTTTCAACGCAGTTTCCAAGGAGGACGCCAAGCGACTCTTGACACCCTCTCGGACGGAAAGGCGATCAATGACGACCTCGACCGTGTGTTTTCGTTTCTTATCCAGATCGGGCCTGTCGGTGATCTCAACCACTTTGCCGTCGACCCGTGCCCGAACAAATCCCTCCCGCGTCATCTGCTCAAACAACTTGAGGTGTTCACCCTTGCGATCCCTGATCAGGGGCGCCAGAACCAGAAATCGGCTACCGTCGGGGAGGCTCAGGATCCGATCGACCATCTGATCGACGGTCTGAGGTTGGATCGGCGTGTGGTGCACCGGGCAATGAGCCACGCCAATCGAGGCCCACAACAACCTCAAATAGTCATGGATCTCAGTCACGGTGCCGACGGTTGAGCGTGGGTTTTTCGACGTGGTCTTCTGTTCGATCGAGATGGCAGGGGAAAGACCTTCGATCAAATCGACATCGGGTTTCTCCATCTGGTCCAGAAACTGCCGCGCGTAGGCCGACAGGCTCTCGACATACCGCCGCTGGCCTTCCGCAAAGAGCGTGTCAAAAGCCAGGGAACTCTTGCCCGACCCAGAAACCCCGGTGATCACAACCAGTCGATTCCTGGGAATCGAAACGTCGATATTGTCGAGATTGTGTTCCCTCGCACCCCGAATGACGATTTCGTCACGCATGAGCGTCCGCCGTCGGTCCATTCATCAAAGCTCCCCGGAGTTCAACCTGGAAGGGACCGGTTCTATTCTCTTCTAACTCCTGAGTTGAGTGATTCTGGCGGATGAGCTGTGCCAAAGCCTTGAGGCTCTGGTGCTTGAAAAAAACGCAGGCATACCCGAAGGTCTGTTGAGGCTTTTTGAAAGTGTCCAGAGCCCAAGGATTTGGTGCAGATCGCCGTTGAGAATCGCTCAGCTTAGGAGTCCCTTTCCTTCATTGCCTGATCGGCTTCCCGGTCCAGCGTCCGTTGCCTCAAGGTGTCTCTCTTGTCGTGGAGTTGCTTGCCTCGGACCAAGGCGACCCGTACCTTGATCCAACTCCCGTCGAGGACAACCTCAATCGGAACGACGGTCAATCCTTTTTCCGCAACTTTGGACGCCAATCGGAGAATCTGCCGTTTCTGCAACAAGAGCCGCCGTCGCCTCAAGGGGTCGTGTCCCGAGTAGCCGGCATGTTCGTAGGGGCTGATATGACATCCCACCAGAAAGGCTTCGCCTCCCTGGAAGGCCACATGAGCCTCCTTGAGGTTGACTCTGCCGGCTCGAATGGCCTTGACCTCGGTTCCCACCAACTCGATGCCGGCCTCCACAATCTCAAGAAGATGGTAGTCGTGCCTGGCCTTCCGGTTGGTGGCCACAACCTTTCGCTGGCGCTCAGACACTCCGACCGGGCCCCTAAACAACCCGGAGTAAGGCGTCGACCACACGAGAGTCGAACTGACGACCCCCCTCCATCTGCATGGTCTCGACAGCCAGCTCGGGCGTCATCGGACGGCGATAGCTGTCCGGGGAGGTCAGGACATCCCAGACCTCGGACGCATGGATGATCCGGGCAAGAAGAGGAATGCCCTCACCGGCCAAACCGTCTGGATAGCCGCGGCCATCCCAACGTTCGTGGTGATGTCTGATAGCTTCATTGATTTCGCCCAGTCCTGCTTCAGTGACAATGCGATCACCTTCGACAACATGATTCCGGAAGCCACGTCTTTCGTCAGGGCCGGGGGTCTTGATCCGATACAACCGTTCGTAATCCAGGTCCACCATGCCAACATCATGAAGAAGGCCGGCGAGTGCCGACACCTCGCATTGCACCCTGGAAAGTCCAAGGTCCTGGGCCACCAACCACGTCAGCCGGGAAACCGAAAGAGAGTGTTTTTCAAGATGAGGGAATTCCCGACCCGGCGGCCGCAGCAGACCGCGGGCAAGCCGGTTCCGAGAAAAGCGAACAAGCGACTGCCTGGAGATCTCATGCGCCCTCCGGCAGAGTCGATGCATTATTCGGGGCACCGAACCGCTTTCGGCACAGCCCACGACTCCCCCGACCACGGCCCAGTCGCCACTGATGATCAAGATTGAAGCACCGACAACCTGCGGACCGATCTCCCGGCGTTGATCCTCCCGGGTCACGGTCTGAACCGACCACGAGTCTGAGGCGGGGAGATCCAGTCCCTTTTTCCTCAGAATATCCGCCTGATGGTGAAACAGGGGCGCCATGTCGTCGGCTCCCAGACCTTCCACCACGATTGCTCGTACTCCGACCTTTGAACCCGCCATCATCGTCAACGTCGCGACTCCGATCTCGGGCTCCCGCGACACTTCGGCCACAAAACAACGGTACAATTGCTCCAGTCCCATTCGGTCGAGGACCGTTCCGGCCGGTGCGGCCATCCTGCGAGTCTGTGGCGCCGGGTCGGCTTCTTCCGGCGCCGACTCTTGGGGTGTGTCCGGCCCCAGACCCTCAACCACTCCAGTCAACCGGACCAATTTCACGAGGTCGGCGGCAATGCCCCGTGCGGTTCTCTCATCCTCGTCAACAAAGGGCCGTTTCCGTCCCTTGTCCCGAGCATCGACAAAACCCACTAGACGACTGTCCCCATACAGCGGCATCAGAAGCATCCGTTCGCTTCCCGCCGCTTGGAGAACATCGAAGAGCTCCGGGCTTTCATCCCGATGGTTGACCACCATCGGCTTGTCCCGAACCTCGCGTGCCTTGAGCACCACCGGCGACCGTGCCTCGTGCCGAGCAGCCAAGACCTCCCGTCGCCCGAAGCCATATTGGGTCGCCAGAAGGTATGTGCCGTCCGGGGCCAGCAGATAGAGGGCAGATTTCGTGCTGTTGACCTCTTCGAGGAAACGAAAAAGCGTTTCCTTGAATGATCGTTCCGTCTCCGGCGTCCAACCTTGCAAACCTACGGCCATCTCTTTCAATCCTTGTTTCGATCCTACGGGAAATCCATCCAGGTGGCAATGAGTCCAACCCGGCAAGCCTGGATTGGGTGATAGTATTGGCGTGATGTTATCGTTGATTTCCCTTGCCATGGCGGTTGCTCTGCTCGCCCCAGCCCCGCTCGCAGTCCACATCTCGCCTGATCGCCAAGCCCTTGATGTTCGGCTGGAACTCAATGTTCCGCTCCCGGAGGTGTTCGTCAAAGCCCTCCCGTCGGGAGGCGTGGTCCGTGTGGTGTACCCCCTCCGGGTCAGATCGAGACGAGTGCTGTGGTGGGACGGCCGGGTGTGGAAGGGCGAAATGACCAGCCAGGCCTCGTTTGATCCAATCATCGGCAGATACCGCTGTCAGTTGCTCCTCGATGAGATCGTGGTCGCCTCACGCGAGGTCGGCACCATGGACGAAGCCGTCATCTGGTTGAGGTCTCCGCCCTCGGTTCGGTTGGTACTCAGCAACTTCAAGAACCTCGATCGCCTCTATCTTCGGGCCCGCGCGGTTTTTACAACGTCGACGACATGGTTGGTGTTCCCCAATCGGGAGGGTACCGACTGGGTGACAGTTCCCATCATCCAGAGCCCGGCCGAGCCCAAACCCGAGACTCCGAGCGAATCCTCTCCAGCGGAATCCGGCTGACGCCATGGCCGGAATCGTCCGGGCCTGGAGTCGGTATCGAAAAGAGAATCGTTTTCTCCTGACCGTTTTTGTCGTCTTGCTCCTGCTGTCAGCCGGCGCCTTCTTCCTCTTCCAACGAACCCAAGAAGCATCGTCACAGGAACTGACCAACCGGCTCCTGCTCTTCGTGCTCTGGTATCTCGACGTTTCGCTGATCCTGGTGCTTTCTTTCATCATCGTTCGGAGCCTGATCAAGCTCCTGCTGGAACGTCGGGCCGGTATTCTCGGCGCCCGCTTCAGGACCAAGTTGATTCTGACCTATATCTCACTGACCTTCGTTCCGGTAATTTTCATCTTTTTGATCGCTACGAATCTGCTTCAGCATTCCATTGACCGTTGGTTCTCCTCGCCGGTCGAAGACATTCTTCGCGGCGGCCGGGACCTCGCCGTCGAGCTTCGGGAGTCCATCGAGGAACGGCTGGAACGTCAGGCGGCACTTGCGGCCATCGAATTGGAAAAGCGTCCGACAGAAGTCTCTCTGGCCGACCTCCAGCGGGTGATGGCTCTGGACCTCTTGGCCCTCTTTGAGGGGGACGAATTGGTGGAAGCCGTCGCAGACCCCCGAAAAATTTCGGCGCCAGTACCCGATCTCCGCTGGTCGGACCTTGACTCCAAAGGCGTTCGCGTCGAACGGTGGCGGGGTGGACTTCTGATCAGGGCCTGGACCCCGGTCGGAACCCAAGAGAGACATTTGGTCGTAGGAGCCGTCCTTCCCAGCCATCTTCTGCTCCACCTACAGCGTGCGATCGATGCAGACACTCAGTTTCAAGAAATGAAGGCTCAGCAAGGCACGGTCACAGCCACGACTATTCTGGTATTCCTGTCGGTGACCCTGCTCCTCCTGTTCTCCACTGTCTGGATCGGGCTTTACCTGTCCAGGCGATTCACGGAACCCCTCCTCGCCGTTGTCGATGCAACCCGCCGAGTGGCGGAAGGTGACGACCTGGAAGAGGTTGTCGCCCCCGCCTCCGATGAGGTCGAGGTCTTGGTGGATTCTTTCAACGCAATGGTCCGGCGCGTCCGTGCAACCGAGCAGGAAATTCTATCCTCGAACCACGAATTGGCAACGCTGCTGGCCACCATTCCCACAGGGGTTCTGACGCTGAGCCCGGACAACGCCCGTTTCCGACCCAACACCGCTGCAGCCGTCATGCTGGGCAACACACAATGGCAACGAACCTGGCTGCCGATCGATGCTCTGGAGACACCGGGCCTCGAGGAGCTCCGTCTGTACCTCGAAAGCGCCGACCCTCTCCGACAGCGTATTGAAATCGATCTGACGATCGACAATGAAACGCGACATATCGAAGTTTCGCGCCGTCCTCTGGCCGGCGGAGGTTCGGTTGTAGCCATCGACGATTTGACCGCGCTGGTGGCGGCACAACGCCAAGCGGCATGGAGTGAAGTCGCCCGGAGGATCGCCCATGAGATCAAGAACCCCCTGACGCCGATCCAGTTGGCCGCCGAGCGGATTCAACGGCGGGTTACGGGCCTTGGAGGAGATCTGGAGCAAGCACTCTCGTCCAGTTGTGAGGCGATCGTCGCTCATGTCTCCGGTCTCCAGGCCCTGGTCGACGCCTTTCACCAGTATGCTCAGATGCCCGCCGTCACAACTCAACCGTGGTCGATTAACCGTCTCATAGACGAGACGGCGGCTCTCTATGAAAATATTCAGAAAGGGCTGGACGTCGTCACCGTTCTTCCCGAAGAACCGCTCTGGGCCATGGTGGACCCGGTGCTGCTTCGGCAGGCTCTAGTCAATCTGATCGACAACGCCTCTGCAGCCATCACAGGCTCAGGTCGCATCGAGGTTCGAGCGTGGACCGATGACAAAAACGCAATTCTCGAAATCCTCGACGACGGGACCGGGCTTCCGACGGATGATGTCCAAATCTTGACGCAACCGTTTTTTTCGACCAAGGGTCGGGGGTCGGGCATGGGACTGGCCATCGTCGACCGGATTGTCCGCGATCACGGCGGTGTTTTCGAAATCGGAGACCGAGAAACCCAGGGCTCTCGGGCCTGCATTATCCTCTTTGGAGCGGTGGTCACACCGCCAGCTTCCGATGCTTGAGTTATTGACCGTTTCGACAACCAGGGATACCATCTGAGTTATGACGTATCCAGGTAGTCCGGAACTCTCTGCACAAGCACAAGAGCGCGTCATGTCCGCGTTTCGCCAGGTGGTTGCCAAAATTCAGGACAATTTGTCCAATGAGGCCCTGATCGGCCTGGAGTTCGTTCTCCGCCTCGATCCCACTTTTGCTCCGGGCATCGCCTTGCAGGAACAGCTGATCAGCGGCCGCACCGACATCGACCTCTCCACCATCATTGCTCAACTCGGAACCCCCAACACGGATGCTATCAATCTCTTGCTGATCGAAGCTGTCGAAGAGTTCAACCAGCACAACTACCTCGAGGCCAAGGAGAAGGTCGAAAAGGTGTTGGTCGATTTGCCGGGGCACGCCGATGCCAGGAGCCTGGCGGCTCAGATCGACGATGCCCTGAAAGTGGAGACACAAGTCGGACAGTTTCTGACTCAGGCAAAAGAGGCGCTGGCCGGCAACAGACCACAAGACGCCGCTAATTTCGTTTTGATGGCCCAGGCTCTGGACCCCCATCACGCCGGAATCGAAGCCACCCTCACCGAAATCCATCGAGCCGGCACCGCGGCCGAGAATGGTCCAGGCCCGGTTGCTGCCCCTTTCAGCGAGTCACTTGAACCTCCCGAGACGCCCCCGCCGGCCGACGACGCCATCGGCTCCCCGGTGGATTTCGGCACGAAGGCCGACTTCCAGCCCTCCCCGCCCCTGTTCCGGCCACCAACAGCCGATCCCAGTCCAGTCGAGGGCGACCGTGCCGACGTCGGTGGGTTTTCGACCGATCTCGCCGACGAAGCCCAATCAGACTCCTGGGATGTCGCCGGCGCCTTCGAGGAACCGGCCATTGAGCCGGACCAAGACCTTCCTCAGACCCCAGAACCTGGGGTTTTCGAACCTGGCGGTGACGTCGCCGACCTGTTCGAGACGTCTTCAGAGTCTGACGAAACACCACTATGGGACGAGCCTGAGTCTCCCCAACAGCCACAGGTCGAAGACCCGGAACTAGTGGACGACCTCCTCGCTCGAGGCACGGCAGCCCTGGAAGCAGGCGACCCTCAGGAGGCCTTGCGCCACCTGCCGAGAATACTCCTGATCGATCCGGAGAACTCGAAGGTGGAGGCCTTGATTGAACGGGCCCGCGCAGCGATCAACATGATGGAAAATCAGCTTCAGGCCTCGTTGTCAGAAGCGGAGATGGCCTGGGACTCCGGCGAAAAGGATCGGGCACACTCCCTGATCGAGGAAGTTCTGATCGCGGCCCCCGGCAACGAGGAAGCGCTGGCGCTGAAGGCCCGCTTCGATACCGAAGTTTCCACCGCACCGCCCCCTCCCCCTCCTCCTGTAGGTCCAATCGTCCCTCCGGAGGCCGAGAGTGCTCCAGACCCCGAAGAAGGCCCTCTGGAGAGCCTGCCCGCCCCCGAAGACCTCGACTCCGGCTTTTTTGACCTGAGTGAGAGCACTCAAGCCGCCGGGGCCTACCAACCGGCCGAGCAAAGAGCCGAACGCCAACTTCCATTGCGTTGGGTCTGGGTCATCCTCGGTATCGGTGCGATCGCCGTCGTTCTGGTCGGAATGTGGTTGGGGTCAAGCTTCTTGCCCCAGGGTGAGGAGGATGTCGACACCGCTCGTGTAGTCTCCGAACGGATCGAGAACGCCCAACTCCTATTTGATCAGGGTAAGACCGAGGAGGCCCTGGACCTCCTTCGGACGTTCGATGTTGAGGGGATCGACAAACAGCGGGTCGACAAGCACATCGCCCGAATCCAAGCGAGCTTGATCCCCCCTACACCT
Source organism: Holophagae bacterium (assembly GCA_030637505.1). Taxonomy (GTDB): domain Bacteria; phylum Acidobacteriota; class Thermoanaerobaculia; order Thermoanaerobaculales; family Sulfomarinibacteraceae; genus DAOWGJ01. The sequence goes on along the minus strand of DAOWGJ010000033.1, from coordinate 2,722 downwards.
ACGCCAATTCCGGAGTCTGTGATGCGTGGCCGGGATCTAATGGATGACGGCCGGTGGCTCGAGGCCTACCAGACCGTTGGCCAGGGTTTGTCGCAGCATCCTGGGGATTCCGGGCTTCTGGACCTCAAGGAACAGATCACGTCGATTGAACCACGCGTCTCCGTGCTATTCGGCGCTTTGTCCAAAAGGGATTTTCAGACCGGTACCACTCTTGCTCAAGAGATGGCCGAGCGGCATACCGATCAGGAGGGTTTTGGTCTTATCCTGGACCGTTGCCTGTTCAACGCCGCTCTGGCAAACCTCCGGTCCTACAATCTGACCGGCGCTCGTGGATATCTGAATCGTCTGCAAGAACGGCATCCCGACGACAAAGACGTCTCGAGAATCCTGGATTTCATCTCGAGCTACTCCAGCCGCCCTGTTGATATGCAGCTGGAGATCTTCATCGGAAGCCTAGATTTCCGATGAGCCTACCCAACTCGAGCGACCATTTGCGCGACTGGGATCGGCTCTCCGAAATCGACGTCGAGGGCATTGATTTGGATGTGGCCTCTTCTTCCCTTGAGAGGCCACCGCCGGCTGACGGCGTGCCGTGGAGTGCTCGATTGGCCGCAGCATGGGGAGATTTGGTCGTTGTCGCCGCCTTGACAACCTCAATGATCGGCGCTGTTATTTTGGTCGGATATCCGTTGAGTGTTCGGGCTCTCCCGTGGGCCGCCATCGTCGCCTTGGTCGGTTGGGGTTCTGCCTGCGGAATCGTTCTCCGGGTTCGGCGGGGCACACCGGGAATGCTGCTGGCCGGGTTCGTTTTTTCCAACGAAGTAGCTGGAGCGCGTCTGGGATGGATCATCGCCACGGCCGGTTTCAGCGCTCTCCTCCTGGGCCTGCCGGTCCTTCCTGGAGATCGCAAGTCATCGCTCCTTTCGGTCGCGTCCGGATCCGCCATAGACCCCAACCCGTAAGAAGACCGATGCCTAGACCCGATCAGTGCGCCTTCTCGGTCGTCATCCCCGCCTTCAACGAAGCCGACCGACTCCCGAAGACTCTCGAGCTCATCGATCGGTTTTTCTCCGATGCCAATGACCTGGGCCCGGCCGAGATCGTCATTGTGGACGATGGGTCCATTGATCGGACCTCTGAGGTTGCCGCCAACTTTCAGGCTTCCGGCGATACGATCGTTCGGGTTTTTCGCCACCAGCACAATCAGGGGAAAGGGGCGGCCGTCAGAACTGGTTTTGGCCATTCGCGGGGCCAACGTGTCCTTTTGTCCGACGCCGATCTCGCTGCTCCGATCGCCGGTCTCTACCGCCTGCTCCCGGAATCCTGTAACTCGACAGTGGTCATTGGGAGCCGCGCCATCGACCGTACCCTCCTTTTCAATCCGCAACCTTTCTATCGGGATCTGATGGGTCGTACCTTCAATCTGATGGTCCGGGCCCTTCTGCTCCCCGGAATCTTCGATACACAATGCGGCTTCAAGCTTTTTCCTGGACGGACCGCCCGTTCGCTGGCCATGGTTCAAAGGACCAACGGTTTTGCCTACGACGTTGAGCTGCTTGCGGTATCGCTGTTCTGGGATCTGGACATCGTCGAGGTCGGTGTGCCTTGGGGTCACGTCGAAGCCTCCCGAGTTCTCCCAGGACGGCATAGCGCCCAGATGTTCCGAGATCTCCTGAAGATCACCCTCCGCCGGTGGGTTCGCGGCCTTCCCAAGAACCCCCAGGAAGGGATCGCTGCGGATGTCTGATCCTTGGTTGGACACTGCTTTTCTCGAGTATCTCGAGTGGGAGCAAAACTTGGCGCCGGCAACACTGCGGGCCTACCGACGGGAAATCGCACGCGCGGTCTCCTTCTTCTCGGGCGACCTCGAATTGGAGGCTCCCTCCAGGGTCACCCCCGCCTCCATTCGTTCGTTCATGGCCCACCTCCACGGGGTTGGATTGAGGCCCCGCTCGGCTGAACGGGCCTTGGCCGCCGTCAGAACCTACTTCCGCTTCCTCGTGGCTGAGGACATTATCCCTGCCAATCCGGCCGAAACGGTGCCCCACCCTCGACGACGCCGATCCGCCCCCCCGGTCACACCATTGGCAGTCATTGAGGACATCCTGGAGTCCATCCCTCCCACGCCGGCCGGAATCCGGGACCGCACCGTCGTCGAGTTCCTCTACGGCGCCGGTCTTCGTGTCGGAGAATTGGTCGGTTTGGATCTCTCCGATCTCCAGCAGAAAGCCCGCCTTATTCGTGTCCGGGGAAAGGGCCGCAAGGAGAGGATCGTACCCTACGGCAGCCGGGCCGCCGAGGCCCTGAGTACCTATCTCACCGTCAGGTCTCAGTGGAAACAGAACGCCATTCTCTCAACCGAGGCCCTGTTTCTCAATCAGCGTGGAGGTCGTCTGACCGACCGATCGGTTCGGAGGTTGCTTGACTCGGCCGTCCGCCGAACCTCAGCCCAGTACCAACTCCACCCCCATGCCCTGCGACACGCCTTTGCCACCCACCTTCTCGAGGCGGGTATGGACCTTCGGGCGATCCAGGAACTCCTCGGCCATGCCTCGCTGGGAACCACCCAGATCTACACAACTGTCGACCTGGCCCACCTGATGACAGTCCATCGCAAGAGCCACCCTCGGTCCCGTAGGAAGTAGGGAGCGAATGGCGTGGGCAGGGGGCACGGCACGCCGTGCCCCTACACACGCCACCAACCGATCAAAGACAGGGCACT
>DAOWGJ010000222.1 GCA_030637505.1 Holophagae bacterium | reverse complement strand
GATCATTTTTAAGAATGATACCAATGAAGACGTCTGGGTCAAACCAGACCCTCTTGATAATGCGTACACTGATCCAGGCAAATTCTTGGTCCCTGAAAACAGTGATACGACAATCATGACAGTCAAAAATTGGGATGGAGTCATATCCTCGGGGATTCAGATCATAAATTACTTCGTCGAAGACCCTTCGGACGAAAGGGGCCCAAGAATGGTCGTCACCCCTTCTCAGTAATCAAGGAAAGGAGTCCCTGACCAGGCCCCTTTCAACGACCCCTATTCTGTTTCCTTGCCTTCAAGTACACTGAAGGCATGGCCGGAAAGCTCCAGCTGAGGTCCTTTGGCGACTACGTCTTGATCAACAAGGTGGCCAGTGGCGGCATGGCGGACGTATTCAGCGCACGTGTCGTCGGCATCAAGGGCTTCTCCAAGACGGTCGCAATCAAAAGAATCTTCCCCCACCTGGCGGAGCGGCAGCATTTTGCCGCGATGTTCACCGACGAGGCGAAGATCGCGTCCCGCCTGGCCCATCCCAATATCGCGCAGATTCTCGAACTGGGGCAGGTCGACGGCAAGCCCTTCATTGCGATGGAGTTTGTCGATGGACGTGACCTCTACCGCATTCTCCAACGTCTCCAAACGATGGGCGACCCCTGCCCCTGGCCCATGGCCGTTCGGATCACCCTTGACCTGGCGCAAGCTCTCCACCATGCCCACGAATTCCAATCACCGGACGGGCGGCCGCAGTGCATCATCCATAGAGACGTCAGCCCCAAGAATGTCCTGGTGTCTTTTTCCGGAGAGGTCAAGTTGACGGACTTCGGCATCGCCCGCGCCCGCGATCGCGAAGAGCACACCGAGCACGGGCAGATCAAAGGCAAGGTCCGCTACATGAGCCCAGAGGTGGCTGCGGGCGGGGAGATCGACCGCCGCTCAGACATCTTTTCTCTGGGTGTCGTCCTCGCCGAAATGCTGACGATGGAGCCGTTCAGATCGGGGCCGAATGACCTCGGCATTCTGCTGTCCATCCGGGAGGGCAGGGATGACCGGCACCGGTTTGACGCCATCCCCACCGAACTGGCCCACATTCTGAAGAGGGCGCTCAATCGCGACCCGAACGGCCGCTACCCGACGGCCGAGGCCTTCCGAACCGATCTGGCCGACCTGGCGACCGGCCCCATCGCACCGATGACGGCGCTGGAGCTGGGCCACTTTATCAGCGGGTTGTTCGCCGAAGAACACGCGGCGGAACGCCGTCAACAGGTACAGGTCGACGAGGCCCTGGAACGATGGCGTCGAGACCACAGGCGGGACTCGAGCACAGGTGAGACCCCCCACTCCTCGATCGACAGCGCTTCCCCCCCGGCTCAATCAGGATCACTTCAGGAAACCTCGCTGACAAAACTCGTGGGCGACCTGCACCGAAACCGTCGAACGGGCCGGCTGGATCTCCAACGTGCTCCTTTGAAAAAGTCAATCTTCTTCACCGGAGGGGAGCCTGTCTTTGTCGTGTCAAACGTCGAAAAGGAGGAATTCGGCGAACACCTGGTCGCCGGCGGACTTCTGACGCCGGAGGACCTCGCGAGGGTTCGAAAACAGACCCAACGGGGCGACCTTCAGCTGATCGACCTGCTCCTGAGATCCAAAGCCGTCGCGCCGAATGAACTTTACCGATCTCTCAGCGATCAGGTTCGCAACCGGATTCTCGATCTATTCACCTGGAGTGACGGGACTTTCGCTTTCTATCCCAACGAACGCCCTCCGGAGGCAGGCATGCCGCTCAACCTCAAATGCCTGGACCTGGTTCATGAAGGCGTGATGGAACAGATACCGCTCGCCCACATTCGAAAGGCAATCGGAGGCAACAGGAAGGCCCTCGTCCGGAGGTCCATCTTCTCCATTCCCCATACCTTGAAATTTTCGGGGCGGGACCAGCGTCTCATCCGGAGCCTCGAGACGCATGCGAGCAGCCTGGATGACCTGCTTCGCGACGAAAGCAGCGAAGAACGCATTCTTCGCCTGGTCTACCTCCTGTGTGAACTTGGGCTCTTGGAATTGCACGGCTCGTGAGGCCGAAGTCCGCCAGGTCAAGGAGAGGGGATGCGTGGCGGCAACCTGTGGTTTTCCTCGTGCTGGCTACGGCGTCCTGGCTCATCGCCGGCTCTCTCGACCTGAAAACGGCAATTGAGGTCGTGGCGTGGAACGGCCGCATCGAGTGGACGGTAGGGACCACGACCTTGAGCGTCCGGACCGAGATCGCAGATGTCAAGACCATCAGCCTGTCGGCCCAGGCCGGCATGCAACCGACCGGGGGCAGCGTTCTCGAAGGCGCCACCCCTGACGGCCCGGTCGGTCGATGGCGCCTGCCACCCTCTTTCTCGTTTCCCCGCGGGCCACACCCACCTGTCGGGGACTGGTGGGCCGATGAAATGGCGCCCACTGCAACCGTCTTCTCGGTCTCGGCCGATCTGGGCTCGGAATTCACCCTGCGCGGCGTCATCACCGGCCGCCACCACCAGCATCTAATTTTGAACCTGGGCGGCGCCCCCGGCTTCGCCTGCGCCTTTCGGAGAGGACTGCTCAACAACGACCTCCTGATCCTCGACGACCAAGGGACCGTCTTGGCCTCGGGCTCACTGGACCCCCAGCCGCTGGATCGCCTGGGTGCGACGACAGCCACCGTCCTTCGTGCCGTCTCGGGGGGATCGTTGTTGCTGGCTCTCTGGCTGATTATCGTCGGCCGAACCCGTACTTCTCACCGGTTTTCGTCGCGAGACCGCAAAGATGGTACGCAGCGTGGTTATTTGAGCGATGAGGCGACGAGTCGTACTCGACAGTACTTCGCAGGAGACGAATTGCGAAAAGGACCGCGCGGTGTGCCATATCTGCGGTCGCAGCAGATCACTGGTGAAAAGCGCGGGTTCAGAGACCCGATGGTTCACAACGTCCCTCGGCTGAGCCCCAGAGCCCTCGCGATCGTGCTGGCCCTGCTATGCCTCAGCGGCGTCGGGCTCGCCGTCTGGACCGCCATCGACATCTTCGAAAATCTCCCTCACCTGCCGGATGAAGTCGTCTACCAGCTGCAGGGGCGATGGCTCTTGTCCGGACATCTGACCGGCGCCGAGCCACCGTGTTCAGAGTATTTCCCCGTACCCCTGACCTACGTCCGCAATGGGAGATGGATCGGCCACTACCCTCCGGCGTGGCCTCTGCTCCTCGCGCCCGGTATCGCCGCCGGAGCCCCATGGCTGGCTCCGGCCCTTCTCCGAATCCCCCACATCCTCCTGATCGCCCTGCTGGGCCTCAGGTTGGGCGGCCGATGGACCGCCCTGGCCGCCGCCGCGGCCGCTCTGGTGTCCCCTCTGGCACTGCTGCTTTTCGGGTCCCGAATGCCCCACGCCGGCAGCGCCACGCTGCTGCTGACGGCCGTCCTGCTCTGTCTTCCGAAAACTCGGCCGACTTCGAGGTGGCGTTGGGTGGGCGCAGGCGTCGCCTTCGGCCTGGCCTTCGGCATGAGACCGTTGACTGCCGTCGCCGTCGCCCTTCCCGTCGGCCTGTTCCTCCTGGGTGAGACACTGGCCGGAAGACAGCGATGGAGGGACGGGCTGTGGCTGATCTTGGCAGGCCTCACAGCCAGCCTTCCCACACTGATGGCCAACGATGCCGTCACCAACTCGCCATGGACCTTCCCGTACGCCCTCGCCGAGGGCTCGATGTATTCCATCGAGCACGCAGCGTTCGGCATCCGAAACCTCGACACACTGCTGTCGTCTCTCGGACCGTTGGTACACGGATGGGGTTGGCCGTGGCTCAGCGGACCGGTCTCGCTGGCCTTGCCCTTTGCCTTCATCGCGGTTCTTTTCCTTTCCCGCCGATCGACCAGGGAGGACCGGCTGCTGGCGGCGGTCGCTGCGGCGGTCATCCTGGCCCACCTCGGGACTCGGGCGACCGGCCTCCACGGATTCGGGCCGCGATACCTCTTCGTGCCCTGTGGCATCGCATGGGTTTTGACCGCGCGAGGCGCCGCGGTCCTGGCTGCGAGAGAAAGACGTTCACACCCGGTCGCCGCCGTCCTCCTGGCCCTCCTGATCCTCAGCGCCGGCGTTGCCATCCCACACCGCCTCTCTCTTTACCGCGGCTACAACGACGTCACTCCCGACATGGGGCGAGCCGCATCGACCCTGCCCCAGTGCTCGCTGGTGCTGTTTCCTGAAGACAATTGGCGAGGGTGGGCCGAAGCATCACCGTGGCTCGGGAGGGAGGACGATCACACCGCGCCCCTTTTCGCCGCCGATCTCGGCGAGACCTTGGGCCTCGAGTGGTGCTACCCAGACCGCCGTATCTACCGCTGGGCCGACGATAAAATGGTCCCGGCATTTGACCCTGCCGACATGATCCCGTAGCATCGCATCAAGGAATACTGACGATCATCCGGTTCTCAAACAACAAGTCGGTATTACCGGACCGCTAGAGTCAAGGGGGTCTTCAATGTCAGTCAGCAGCAACCGGAAGAACCGGGGTTTCACCCTGATCGAGCTACTGATCGTCGTGGCCATCATCGGCATCATCGCCGCCATATCCATCCCCAATATGTTGCATGCACTCCATATGGCGAGGCAGAAGAGGTCCCTGTCCGACCTTCGTACCATTGCCATGGCGCTGGCCGTCTACAACAACGACCACAACCACTATCCCATCCTTGGGGAAACCAACCACATGGCGCTGGTCCCCTTTCTCGGCGACCAGCTCCCCAAGTGGGACGGCTGGAATAATTTATTCAGTTACGAGAGCGGAGATGGGTCCATATACACGGCGGTCTGTTACGGAAGCAATCGGACGCCGGACGTCCCCTACACCCTGGGCCCGATCAGACGGCACCGTGATGACATCGTATTCATCGACAGCCAACTGTTCCAGTGGCCCGACGGAACACAGGGAGAATAGGAGCCGCCCGGTGACTCGTCGAGTCAAACCAGCGAGGAGGTCACCTTGACCTCAGATAAGCAGTCGACCACCGACGCTACTGACGAGACCATCGGCGAGTGCCTCCAACCGGACCAGCCCGGTGAAGTCCAGGGAACATCTTCCGACCAACCGGCGCCCTGGCGGCCCCTCGTCTATCCCTACCTGCTCAAGTTGGCCTCGAAGATAAAGGACAAGGGCCGCAAGGAACATTCGATCTCCTTCCCAATCGGGCGCGTTGACATCCTGATTTCCCCGCTGGATCAAGATCTGGCCCTGAGTACCTCCGAGAGTTGCGATCCTGAAGAGCAGCATCTTCTCCTGATCCGCGACGCCATCGGGATGGGAATCCTGATCGTGGTCGCCCAGCGGAAGTATGAGAACCCCGGTGGTGCGGAGGACCCGAAAAACCTCGACCGAGTTGAACGAGGATTGAATTTCGGCTATCGCCTCTCCCACGCGATGACAGTCGAGATGCGCCG
>DAOWGJ010000099.1 GCA_030637505.1 Holophagae bacterium | reverse complement strand
CGTGGAGAATGGCGTAACCGAGCCGGCCCTTGGACCACGGCCACCTGTCCAACATAGACGCTGCAAGGTTGACGGTGAACAGGCCCAGCATGACGAAAAACCATGTCGCCCCATAGACCATCTGTGCAGCGGCCTCGCGGCTTTGTGTGCTTTCGATGATGGTGCCGGTAGCCAAGACGACCAAAAGGACGAGCAGTAGCCCGACCGTGATTTTCATTGAACCGAGGATTTCGATGATACGACGCATGGACACTCTCCCTCAGGGCGTGCGGCCCCGTAACAGGCGCGCTATCCTACCGCATTTTCAACGAGAAGAGACTTGATCGCGGCTCGTTTTTTCAAGAAAAGTGGATTTTTGCGCAAATGGGCAAGAAAGCTGGGAAGCAGGAGGCACGATGGTGGGCCAAGGCCCACCCTACAGGAAGGTCGGTGTTTTGTAGGGTGGGCCTTGGCCCACCACATCTACGACAACGGCAACTCTTTTGTAGGGTGGGCCTTGGCCCACCACATCGGTCACCGGCTATGCCGATGAGTTGTTACGACCTCTCGAGCAAATCCCGGATGGTCGTCAACTCCTCCCGGAAACGATGCGAGAAATACTCCGCGCGGCCGGCGACGGCGAAGCTGTGGCCATCCCACACGACGACAACCTCACGGCGATAGAGCATCAAGCGCCAGACCAATCCGATGGTCCCCAGCAGGAAGCCGATGATCAGCAATGTCCCGCCATACTCCCGCACGACGTAGATCCCGACCCAGAAGCGGAGCTCCGGGATGACCAGTACCGCCTCGCCAAGGTCGATATGGTGCCCCACGCGCACCGTGCCTGCGAATACAACCGAACCCGAAGCATCCCGGGCCTCGACCTCTACCGGTGTCGCCTGGAGTTCCGAGCGATCGGGGAATTGCATACGGTCAACCACGGGCTTGATGAGAACCCTGATGGTCCCTTCAGCCAACTCGACCTCGGTGCCCTTGCCGCTGAGCGTCTCCGCCGCAACCGCAACGCGGTCCAGGGTGAAGCCGTCCTTGTCCTGCAGCCAGAGGATCGGTGCGATACCGGCACGGTTGACCAGGATGGTCGATGCGCCAGAGCGTGCCGGGTGGTTGATACGGCTCTTTCGCTCGACAGGTATGCCGTTCTCTTCAATCTGAAACACTGCACCCAGATGCAGGGCCTGACCTTGCTCAAACTGCGCATCAACTGAGTTCAAGACCAGGGAGAGGTTGGGGGGGCCGAGCGTTGGGGCTGCACGCAAGATCTGGTTGAAACCCTGGAAGGCCTGGCCTTCGACAAGGGCCGAGACGCCGACAAAACGGGTGGTGTAGATCGCTACCCCTCCGAGGCACAGGAAGTAGAAACTCAGGTGAAACAACAAGAAGCCCAGCGGCGCCGTCCGGTGTTTGACGGCCCAGGTAACGCCGTCACCGGCTGTCACTGCCGGGAAACCCATGCCGCGGAGAATCTTGAGTACGTTGTCGGAGTTGATGCCATCGCTGTTTGTGCCGGACAGGCTGTTTTTTCCTTCGCACAACCGCCGCAGGGTTGGCTCGGAAGGGGGCCGCAGCCGGGTCCGGCGGAGAGTGACGGCTGCCCTGGCGAGAATCACCGCGGAGAGGTTGAGGAAAAATAGGCCGATACATGCAAGAAACAGGGGACTGGTGGAGAGGGAGCCCAGGCCCAGCGTCTCGAGAAGGAAATGGCCCAAATCTGAACCAGCGAACGCCCCCGCGTCGGGGCCGAGGTACTGCTCGGTGGGGATGGACACACTGAGCAGCAGCAGCACGCCCAGAATGACAAAAAGACCGATCGTCGTCTTCAGCGAGGTCAGAAACCGCCAAAGAGCGCGCATCAACAGCCCGGCCCGCAGGGTGGGCCTTGGCCCACCATCGGAGACGCCCATTGGTGGGCCAAGGCCCACCCTACCTCTCCGCCTTCGACGTTGCATATTTTCACTGCAACTCCCACGCCTGAACAAACCAGCCGGCGTTCTCTTTTGACATCAAATAGCGCGCACGAAGGACCTCGGAGCGCACGGGGTCGGTTTCCATGCCATCGGCCAGGCTCCGGGTTCGAATGACCCAGAATTCGCGGGTCCGGATTTCCACCGAGCCGGGGCCGAGCAACCGTGCCTCTTCGACCTCGAGCCCTTCCATCGTCGGTTCCTGATAGCGTCCGTTGTGGCGGAGATAGACGATATCGGCCATCAACTGGTCGGTGACCCGTGGCGCTGCAGGCATTCGTTCAAGGAAGCGCTCGTCCCCATTCGATCGGTAGAGATGGCCGGAGAGGGTCAGGAAGTGACGCAGGGCTCTCTCCGTCTCCTCACGCTCAACCGAAGACAGAGCCGGGGCCTCCGTTTGATATCCGAACCAGGCAGAGGCGAAGACCTGCCACTGCTGGACCATCGCTACGGCGATGAAGAACACCGCGGCAATCGCCAGGATTTTCAGCAGGACTTTCACCGAAAGAACTCCCGGATAACGGCGCCCAGCCACAAAAGAACTCCGAAAGCTGCGACCACGGCGCCGATCAGCATCGGTTCGGGGTAGTTCCGCCTCGAGATGTCGATCTCCTGCCACATCTTCATGCCGGCAAAGCCCAAACGGTAACCGTCATCAAGATCGGCAAAATGACCGGGCAGCAGGGTTCCGGCGCCGATGACCTCTCCGTCTTGTTTCAGCTCCAGAGCCAAAGTCGGGTGGCCGCGCATCGCCTCATCGAGGGACTCCAGCAGGACCGTGCCCCGCACCTCAAGCCCATGTTCGGCAACGGTGAACGTCTGTTCGAAGGAGATGCCGGTACCTTCTTGGAGTTGCGTCATGAATGGGACCGTGCGGTCGAAGAGTTCGTCGTCACCGTTGAGGATCACGATTCTCGGAGAAAAACCGAAGGCGCCGCCGTGGAAAAGCAGGGAACCGAATTTCGCCTGGGCGGCGCCGCTCAATTTCAATATGGTCGGCTCTTCGTGGCCTCGAACGACCTCGATGACCGATTCCGGAAAGAAGGTGCTTCTGCCTCCGGGCAGCAGTTCGACCTCGCGTAGAGCCAGGGTGATGTCCATCTCGGTCGGATCGGCCAGCAGACCGGCGACAAACTCTGTCAGATTCTCACCCTGAAACAGGGGCCGGATCTCGCCCTCGGTGACGACCATGAAGCCCTGCAGACTGAAGAGCCAATTGGTGAATCCGCCGCCACCTACGAGCAACAAACCGAGGGAGACGACCACCCGGGCGATCGCAGTCGCCTTCCGATCCCGGCCGTGCATGAGATCCCACACGGTCCACACCAGTTCAATCAAGAGTCCGAAACACACCAGGCCGATCAAGGTGCCGAACACAGTAGGGGAGACCGGTGCCCGGCCGCTCTTGAAGGCCCAGAAGTAGGCCACTGTCGTGACGAGCAATGCGGGGGTCAGAATTCTGAGGAGGCGTCGCTGCATGGAGTCTCCACGGTAACAGAAATAGCCCAACCCAATCCTTTCCCCTTCGCTCAGGTTGAATGCAAACCTAACCGGAGTCGCCGAAGAACGGGCCCTGAAGGACCCGACTACAACTCGCTGTGCCATCAAGACAAAAATAGAGTGTAGGCACGTCCTTCAGGGCGTGCGGCTGATCTGTGGATTTTCCCCCAGTTGGGAGGCCTTTGTGGGAAGAATCACGAAATTCCTCACCTCTTCAACACTTGGGCACCTGAACAAGCACGACATGCGCTCTATGAAATAGGATTTATTCCGAATAAGAAATCAAAGTGAGACTTGAGACAACTGCTCCTGTTTGGGCCGGATCCGGTAGAAAAGAATTATTTAAAACAAGACATAGTCTCAAAATCAACGGCCTGGAACAATACTTGCTATTCTCTCTTATAGGGGCCGATTGAGGTGACCACACGTTTTTTTCTCGCTGACACAGAGGTAAAGACGGGGAAGCCTCGTTCCGGCTTCTCGGTCTGCCTGTTTGCCTTGGTGCTTCTGCTTCAATGTGTAGCCGGTTCGGCCTTCGCCTCGGCGCCGCCGATCGTGGACGACTTCAGCGCCGATCCGCCGTTTGTGGCACCAGGCGGAATGGCCACTTTCACCGTCCAGGCCCACGACCCCGATTGCCCCGATGTATGCGACACAGGATGCGGTCAATACATACGCGCCGGTTTAACCTACTGGAATGCTTCAGGCGGCACGGTCCTCTCTGAGGACAACGGTGTCTCCGGTTCGCCGTATGAGGCGTCGATGGTGTGGCAGGCGCCGGCGACCGAAGGTACCTACACGATTTCCGTCTATCTGGCCGACAGCGGCGGCTTCATGTGCGGCGGCCGGGGATCGATCACTACCCCTATCGACATCCTGGTGACCCTTTCGACCAATCAACCCCCTGTGATCGACAGCCTGATCGCCGATCCTGACCAGATCCGGATTGGGCAAACATCGGACCTGACATGTATCGCGTCCGATCCTGATGGTGATCCCATCACAATTTCCTGGGCAACGGACTGGGGGACGGTGACCGAAACGGGATTCGGCACAGCGATATTCACAGCTCCTGACTATCCGGGCGTGGCGTCAGTAACGTGTACTGCGACGGATCCGGAAATGTATACAGGTTCCCAAAGTGTGCCGGTGTCGGTGGGAGATGCTCTTCCCTTGGGTTCCATTTCACGGGGCTTCGGCGCCCCCCAAAGCGTGGCAGTTGATGATTTGGGCGATCTCTTCGTCGTTGACCGGTGGGCTGGAGGGCTGGTTTTTTCGAACCTCTTCGATAACGGTGTCGGCCGCACCCTCCAGATCGATGGTCTGTCAGCCGTCGCTGTTGATTGGAACGGACGGCTCCTGGTCGGAACGGAAACAGGCGCCCGGATTATTGATCGCGATGGGAATGTCCTTCTGCCTCTCCAACCCCCTGGTGGATTCCAGGCTGTGGCCGACGTCGCCGTCGACGTGTCGGCCCGGCGTTACGTCATTTTGTACCGGGAGGCGGCACGGATCGCGGTTCACGATGAGGGCGGGTCTCAGCTCCACCTCTTCGGGGACACGGGTTCAGGTCCAGGGGAAATGAGCGTGCCCCTGGGTGTCGCTATTTCTCCGGCAGGGGAGATTGTCGTTGCCGACACCGGTCATGGGGCCGTGCAAGTCTTCAGCAGCAGCGGGAATTATCTTCGCTCCTTCGGCGCGCTGGGTTCGGGGGCGGGTGAGTTCGTCAGCCTGACCGGCGTGGCCGTCGACGGGGCGGGCAAGATCTATACGACCGATGCCTTTCACAGCCGGATGCAGGTCTTCAACCCGGATGGGTCGCTGCGCGAGATTCTCGGCAACTACGGCGGATCCACCGGAGAGTTCAAGACCCCGGCGGGCCTCGTTGTTTCAGACGCCTTCAGTACTCTGGTCGTGACGTCTTCCAACACACCGAGTCTCGAACTCTTCCGCCTTGGCGATGTGATCTTCGAGCCGCCGACCCTTGATGTCTTTCCCTCAAATCTCGATTTTCCTGACCAGTTGATTGGCAGTGTCAGTCCCGGACAACTGGTCACCCTGCTCAATTCCGGAGTGGTTTCGGTGGCCCTGTACGGTGTCGATATCTTCGGCGATTTCACATTCAATTCTGCCTGTGGCGCCAATCTTGCCCCGGGCGCCTCGTGCACCATCAGTGTGGCCTTTTCCCCAGTGGAAGTTGGGGTTCGATCGGGTGAGCTCGTGATCTCGGACAGCTCCACGGGCGGGCCCCATATAGTTCCGCTTTCGGGGACAGGGCTGGCGATTCCCGAACCGGCCGCCGTGTTGTCTCCGACCACCCTGGACTTTGGTCAACAATACACGGGCTACTCCAGTGCGCCGCAGACGGTATTTCTGATGAATTCCGGGACCGCGCCGATGGCGATCTTCTCAATCACCGCAGGGAGTGAGTTTCCGATTTCGACCGACTGCGGCGGGAGTCTGCCCGCAGGAGCGACCTGCACAATAACCGTTACCTTCTTGCCGACGGCGGTCGGTCCCGCGATTTCAAATCTGACCGTTGTCGATAACGCAATCGGGAGCCCCCACCAGGCGGTGCTGATAGGTGAGGGAATCGAAACACCGATCGCTACGGTCTCACCCTTGTCGGTCGACTTCGGTGAGTGGCATATTGGCCAGAACTCAACCGCTATCCCCGTCACGATCACCAACACCGGCGGCGGACTGCTGAGCCTCACCGGGTTTCCGATCGTGGGCGATTTTTCTCAAACCAATACCTGCTACACGCCGCTGCCCGCCGGTGGGCAGTGCATAGCCCATGTCACATTCAACCCGGCATCGGCCGGTCCCCTGGCGGGGACCATGGTGGTCCAGAGCGACAGCCCCGCAGGGCCTCAGACGGTGACCCTTGCCGGTGTCGGCGTGGGAGACCCTCTGGTCACCACAGCCCCCGGTGCATTGGTGTTCGCAGAGCTGACCGTCGGCCAAACCTCGCCGCCCCAGACCCTGCAGGTCTCCAATTCGGGAGAGGGTCCGCTCGAAATCCACGGGGTCTCGGTCGGCGGCGTGCATACGAGGGACTTTTCGGTCGACTCGGACGCGTGCACGGGTGTTGTCCTTCCTCCCGACGGAACCTGTTCGATCGGAGTGATCTTCGAACCCACGATAGATGGTGATCGATCGGCACTTCTCGTTCTCGAGTCGACAGCCGACACCAGCCCAACAGAGGTAGCACTGTCGGGCATCGGCGCTTACATCACGACCTTTATCACAACCGGTGAAGACCCCGAAGACAGCGCTTTGTGTAGCGATGAATCATCCGCGGTGGTCGATACTTTCAGTCTCTGGACCGATCGCGAAACCGACTTTGTGCACAGGCTTCGAGTCGATATGACGCCTGGGGCCTTTGAGGCGATCGGATTGATCGAGATATTGAATGTCGATGGTCCGCAGGTGATCGGATCATTGATCAATCCGGACTCCGATCAGGCCTTCGTCGATGTCGGCGTTGAAATCACGCCGGAGGTGGGTGACTACCTGATTCGACTGACGCCGAGAAATCAGGCCGATATGCCGCTGCCCCCAGGCAGCGAATATGAAGTCAGTGCATTCGTCGGAAACGTCTGGAACGACAATCTCAACGAGGGTTGGGACGAGAGCGGAACCGAACTGGCGATCGACAATCTTTCGCCCGACTCGCCTCGACTTGACAGTGTCGAGTTCGTTGAGACCGCGGTGTTGCTGACCTGGACGCCGCCGAGCGATCCTGATTTCGAAGAAGTCGTCATACTGCGCGCCGAAGGCGCCGCGGTTGAGGACCGGCCCACCGAGGGCCTGACGTACACAGAAGGTGACACGATTGGCCTCAGTACGGTCGTCTACGCCGGATCCGGAACTACTTTTTCCGATCATGATCTTGTCCCGGGAGACATCTACTATTACGCATTGTTTGCTCGCGACGAATGCGCCAACTACTCGGCTGAGGCCGCGCACACTGGAGAAATTCGTGCCGGACTTGGTGTCGCGATCCCGACTCTCGGCAATCTCGGCCTGCTCCTGCTGGTGTTGATGATCGGTTTCGCAGGGGTGCTGATGGTGCGTTGGAGGATGCGATGATTCTTGATCCTCAGTCGGCGCTGAAGAGGCGTACACGCTGGTTCGGTGTTTCGATAAGCATCGGGTTCGTGGGTGCAGTGGTCGTGGTTGGTTTGGTGTCGCTGACCTCTGCCTCCGAGCCTCCCCACTGGTACAGCGCCGAACTGGTGATCGGGTGCACCGAACAATGTCACTCCACACATGCCAGCCCGGGCGGCAATCTGACGCAGGCAGCAGGCAACGTCAACCTGTGCCAGTCCTGTCACAACCCGTCAGGCCTGGCGGATCAGGCCCCTATTCCCAGTTCAGCCAGCGCTATTCCCGGGATCGGCGGCACCTCTCACGCCT
>DAOWGJ010000155.1 GCA_030637505.1 Holophagae bacterium | reverse complement strand
GAGCGCCAAGAAGACCCTCAAAGTCACTGATGACATGGGTCGGGCTTTGCGAGTTCTGATCGGGGAGCATTTTCCTGCGATCCCGGTGGTCGACGCCGACAAACACGTTGTCGGCATCCTCAGCGAAAAGGACTGCCTGCGTACGATCTGCCGATGGGCCAATGAACAGATCGCCGGCGGGACCGTCGGCGACCACATGTCCCCATTGATCCATACGGTCAAACCAGACATGGACATTCTCGCGGCGGCGGCCGAGTTCCTCACGTGTAATTTCGTCAGCCTGCCGGTGGTCGAAAAGGGTCGACTGGTCGGCACCATCTCCCGCCAGGACGTCCTGACCAGCGTCCGGGACTGGCACCAGGCCCAGGACCAGGAGCTCGAGCGACTGCACGCCGCCAAGTCCGGTCATGAACGGCCTTCGACCATTGCCGAAATGCAGCGGACCCTGGGTTCCCACACCAGGGAACAATTGGCCAGCATTTTCAAGAGCCGATAGATTTTCCGGTCAACGCTTTCGCGTCTTACGGAAAATCTAATTTTGAGGGGAAATCATGCGAGTTTCGGTTCTGGTCGAGAACAGTGGTTCAGAGGACCGGAAGGATCTGTCTCCGGAGTTCGGGCTGTCACTCCACATCGAGAACAACGGTCAGAACATTCTGTTCGACACCGGCACTTCCGGCGTATTCGCCGACAATGCGGAGAAGATGGGAATCGACATCTCAGCGGTCAAAGTTGCCGTCCTCTCCCACCACCACTTCGATCACGGCGGAGGATTGGCGCGATTCCTCGAGGTCAACAACGGCGCCAAAATCTACCTGCGCGCCTGCCCGGACCAAGGGCACACCTTCAAGGCATTCGGATTTTTGAAACGCTTCATCGGCATCGATGTCGATCTCCTCGAACGCCATGCCGATCGTTTCGTGATGATCGACAAACCCGTGGAAATCACTCCTGACGTCGTCCTTCTGACCGATCTCAGCGGACAGAATCCCCGCCCGAAAGGCAACGATCACCTCTGGGTCAGGCGCGATGGTCAGCTGATCCACGATCCTTTCGAGCACGAACTGGAGATGGTCGTAAAGGAACCGGACGGTCTGGTCGTTTTCACCGGGTGCTCGCACTCCGGCATCCTCAACATGATCGACGCCGCGATCACGCGTTTCCCCGACCAACCGGTCAAGGCAGTCTTCGGCGGCTTCCACCTGATCGGCAATCCCCTCCTCAAGTCCATGGCAGGAACCCGGTCGGAGGTCGAGGCAATCGGCCGGGAAATGTTGACCAGGTCGATTGCCACTGTCTTCTCCGGGCACTGCACCGGCGACAAGGCCTTCGCCGTGCTCAAGGGCGTCATGGGTGAGACCCTGCAGCCCTTTTCAACAGGAAGCAGCGTCCAGGTTTAGCCCGCCAAGCCGCATCACAGGCTGTGGGACCTCTGCGGAATTGGGATCGGGCGGGCACAGGGACCCGCCCCTACAGCCATCCCTTGCGTCCGGTACACCTGTAGGGGTGGACCCCCGTGTCCACCCGTCTGGTTTGTCCGAACACACCATGCCCGGCACCTGAAAACGGATACCGGACAACTGCCCAACCAGCCAGGCGCTCCCCTCTTGACTCCGGCTCCGCCGGGTTAGGATGGCGGCGATGCTGCGTCAGCGTTCTACTCCTGCGGTCGAAGCCACTGTAGTTGGGCTTCTGGTTCTGGTGTGCCTCGCGTCCGGCATCGGTTTGTCGCCGATCCTCAACGGCGACGAGGCCCGATTCGCCCAGGCATCACGAGAGATGTTCCTCAATCGCGACTGGGTAGTGCCTACATTCGGCGGACAGCCTCGCTACGACAAGCCGATTCTGATTTACTGGGTAACGGCCGGCAGTTTCCGCGTTTTCGGCGTCACGCCTTGGGCGGCACGTCTGCCATCCGCCTTGGCGGCCGCTCTTTGCGCCGCCCTCTTGGCCTGGTCCGCGCGCCATAGGTGGGGTCCGGGTTCGGGCCTGATCGCCGGTCTTCTCCTGGCGGCCAGCCCAATCTTCTTCTTCGAGGGAAGAACCTGTACAGCCGACGCCATCAACCTGCTGTGGACCCTTGTGGCGATGCTGGCGCTGGAACAACTGCTGACGGGTCGTGCCACCAGAATGGCGGCCGCAACATTCTGGACGGCCACTGGGCTTGCCGTCCTGACCAAGGGTCCCGTTGCACCGCTGTTCATTGGATCGACGCTGATTGGGCTGTGGGCCTTCGGACGGAGCTGGAATGTCTGGCAGGGCTTGCTCGCAGCGGTCCTTGTGATGGCAGGAGCGGTGGCGATCGGACCGGCTCTTCTCGTCATTCCCGCCGTGGCGGCATTGGTCTCGGCACTGAGACGGGCGGAAGTCCGAAGCCGATTAAAGGTCTTTCGATGGCTGTGGGGTGTCCCCCTTTTCTTGGCTGTCACCCTGCCATGGGCGATCGCCGCCTGGCACGCAACCTCGGGGGAGTTCTTCACGGTCGCGATCGGCCGGCACGTTCTGGAGCGAGGGCAGGCTGCCCTCGAAGGCCACTCCGGCTTCCCCGGTTTCTACCTGGCGACCGCCGTCGTCCTGTGTTTCCCCTGGCTGGCAATCGCCCTCCACGCCGGGGCCAACGCATGGAAGCGACACCGGGATGATCCTGGACACCTGTTCCTGCTGGCCTGGGGCCTGGGACCTCTCATTGCTTTGGAATTGGTTCAGACCAAATTGGTGCACTATTGGCTGCCGTCCTACCCCGCCCTGATCCTCCTGGCGGTCGGGTGGTTGTGGACCCCATGCGATCGTTTCCTGCCTCGAGGCCTCGTCCTACTCCACCTGCTCGGGGGCTGCATGCTTGCCGCGATCCCGATCATCCCCGCCCTGGTCTTGAACCTTCCCGGTCTTAAAACACCGGCACTCGTAATCTCAGGCCCGCTTCTGGTAGTCACGATCTTCACAGCGTCCACGCTCACTCGTCGATACAGGCCCTCGATTTGGGTATCAGCCGGCGGCACCCTGATCTTCCTCATGCTCCTCTTCGGCCCGTTCCTTTCAAGGCTTTCCAACTCATTCATCGGAACCCGAGCAACGGCCGTAGCCAGGGGCCATCTCAAACACGGTCGCTCCGTGGCCTTGTACGGCCTTCGTGACGAGGAGATGCTCTTCTCTTTGCCCTTGGACACAAAAGTCCATCGAACACCGGAGAAGTTGGAAAGTGCGCCCGCTGATGGCCAGACCACTGTCTATTGCGCACGGGAGAGAGATTTCCTTCGAATCCTCGGAGCCGCCGATCGTGGTCCCTTCGAGGTCATCGACAGGGTCGAAGGTCTTGATCTCGGGCGCGGTCGGGTCGCAGCCACTGTATTCTTTCTACCCAGGGAAGAACAACGATGATTACGACCACGAAAATTGCCGGGGTGGTGGTGGCCATAATGGTCCTTTTTGCGGCTGGCGCGACAGCCGCTTCGCAGCCCGAGTCCCAGGGATCGGATGCCGGCGATCCCATCAGGATCCACATCAAACCACTGCCCGAGGGCGTCAGGCAGATATTCCTGACGAGTACGACCGACGGTAGGCGCCACTTCGAGCTGGTCCACGCTGACGGAACGGTGGAACGGCTTGGCTCAGAGGCATTCGCCCAGAGGCTCTACGCCGGCCAGACGGGAAAACCGTGGTTCTACCGATTGTTGAACATTTCGTCGCCGATCGGTTTTGCGTGGGTTCTTTTGGGTCTCATCGGTCAGGTACTGTTCACGGGCCGCATGGTCCTGCAATGGTTGACCAGTGAGAAAGCCAGGCGTTCCGTCGTTCCGGTCGGCTTTTGGTGGATGAGCCTGGCCGGAGCCTCGATGCTGCTGACCTACTTCATCTGGAGACGCGACATCATCGGCGTCCTGGGCCAGTCGGCCGGATGGTTGATTTATGTGAGGAATCTGTGCTTGATATATTTCCCGATTCGGTAGCTCCTTGGAGACCTGCCGGGAGCTGTCAGCTCTCAGCTGTCAGCTGTCAGTTCAGGCAGACGCAAGGCTCCAGACACCCATGCAATTCGTTCGACGAATTGCAGAGGGGAACCCGCTGATGTGCGGCATCACCGGATGGGTCGGCGATCCCCCGGAAGACACAACCGTCGTCGAGAGGATGACCGCGCTGCTCCACCACCGCGGCCCGGACGACAGAGGGATTTACACCTCACCCTCGGCACAGCTCGGCCACACTCGCCTGTCCATTCTCGACCTGAGCCACGCGGGCCACCAACCGATGATCCTCGGCGATCAGGTTCTGACCTACAACGGGGAAATCTACAATTTCCGAGAATTGAGAAACCAACTCGAGGGCCCTTTCTTCTCCAATACCGACACCGAGGTTCTTCTGCACCTTTTTGGTCGTTACGGAGACGCCTGTGTCTCGCACCTCACAGGAATGTTTTCCTTCGCCATCTGGGATGAACGGCGGCGCCGGCTTTTTGCGGCCCGGGATCGTCTGGGGATCAAACCGTTCTTCTATCGCAAAACCCCAGACGGACTGGCCTTTGCCTCGGAGCTGAAGAGTCTCCTGGAACTGGGCCGGCCATCTATCGAAGAGACGGCAATCAGTGACTACCTGACCTATCGCTACATCCCGACGCCCAACACCGTCTTCTCGGGAATCCACAAACTGCCCCCCGCTCACACGCTGGTTTGGGAGGACGGAAGAACGACGATCACGCCCTACTGGACACCATCCGCCGAGGTGGCAATTGACGATGCCGGCCGGGCGATCGAGCAACTGGATGAACTGTTGGGCCGGGTCATTCCGGAGCACAACATCGCCGATGTCCCGGTTGGCGTCTTTCTCTCGGGGGGAATCGATTCTGCGATGACCGCCTATTACCTCGAAAAGCCCCTGACCATCACGCTGGGTTCCGAGGTTCCCCACCGCAACGAAGCGCCGGCAGCCCTTCGGGTTGCGCGCCACCTGGGCACCCGCCACATCGAGCACTCCACCGGAGCCCCAAGCCTCGACGCCGCCCTTGACGCCATGCCCCGGCTCTTCGACGAGCCGTTGGCCGACAGCGGCGCATGGGCCACATACACGGTCTCCAAGATCGCCCGGCCCCACGTCACCGTTGCCCTGACCGGCGAGGGCGGCGACGAGTTGTTCTTGGGTTACAAGCGCCACGGACTCCAGGCCAGGCAACGCCTGACGACCCTCACCCGGATCCTCGCCCACTTGGTTCCACCCCTGACCGACACCGGGCGCTCTCTCGAGCGGCGGGGCCTGACGGGATTCGAGCGATACGCCGAACTCTCGTCATCCTTCACCCGCCGACAAAAACGGGCCATCCTTTCGCCACATCTCGTCAACCGCGGCAGAGACGACCTCTGGTATTTCCGGCAGCACTGGCGGGAAGATCTCGCCCTGCTCAACCAAGCCCGGTGGCTGGACCTCCACACCTATCTTCCGGATGTTCTGCTGAACAAGGTCGACCGCGCCGGCATGGCCCACTCGCTGGAGATCCGTCCGCCGTTGCTGGACCACCGGCTGGTCGAGTTCGCCCTTTCCCTCCACCCCGACCTGCTGCGCAGCGCCGACGGAGAAACCGGAAAGTTGATTCTGCGTTCCCTGCTGGAGCCCCGGTTACCGGCGGGACACCTCGACAGACCAAAGATCGGTTTCAACCTGCCCATTCGGCGCTGGTTACGATCCAGACCCAACATCCTCCGAGGCGCCATGGATCGCCTGGTCGAGGCCGACATCGTACGAAAACCTCAATTGATGCACCTCGGCGGGGAACAGATCTGGTCACTGCTGGTACTCGACAAATTTCTGCACTGCTGAAGGCCTTTGGAAGGTTCCCGAAGCGGAGCGGGCGTCCCCCGATGTGTCCTTCGACCTCTTCGACCTTCAAACCTTGATCATTCGAATTCACCATCCATCGTTCAGGCCCCCCGCTCCGCTATCCCGACCTTCTCACCGGTTTTCGAAGCGAAAGGCGCAAAACGCAATGAGGTTCGGTGATCTCGCAAGAGGAGTGAGCGAAGGCGTACTTACGGTCCGTTGAGCGAGCGAATCGAGAAATCGCCGAAAATCGTTGTGTTTTGCGCCTTGCAGCCGGACACTGGCGAGAAGGTCGGGCTATGATGCCCCAATGAGTCATTCCCCCAATTTGCTCAGTGATCCCGCCACCATCGGCGGCCTGGTTGCCGAGATCGAACGCTTGAGTTCTCGCCTGGGCCGACCAACCTCGATCATGGAGGTCTGCGGTACCCACACCCACGCCATTGCCTCCGCAGGACTGCGGGAAATGCTGCCCGACTCGGTCCGACTGATTTCCGGCCCCGGGTGCCCGGTGTGCGTCACCCCTGTCGGTTACCTCGACCGTGCCATCGCCCTGGCCGGTCTCCCCGACGTTGTCGTCTGTTCCTTCGGCGACATGCTGCGCGTACCCTCTAGCACGATCACCATGGAGGAAGCCAGGGCCGAAGGCCGGTCGATCGAGATCGTCTACTCCCCGCGGGACGCAGTCGAGATGGCCCGCCGGCAACCCGATGCACGGATCATCTTCTTGTCGGTCGGCTTCGAGACGACGGCCCCGACCATCGCGGCCGCTCTGGCGGAGGCCGAGGCCGAGTGCCTGCCGAACTTCCTGATCCTGCCCGGCAACAAGGTGATGCCACCGCCGATGCAGGCGCTCGCCGCCGATCCGGAGCTCAAGGTCGAGGGCTTTCTGCTGCCGGGCCACGTCTCGGTGATCACCGGTTGGGAGACTTTTCTGTTCCTGGCCGAAGAACACTCGATGGGTGGGACGGTCGTCGGCTTTGCTCCTGCAGACGTCCTCAGAGGCATCGCCGAGCTGATTGCCCAACTGTGCGAGGGCCGGCGTGAGATCGTCAACCTCTACAACCGTGTGGTCGACGCTTCGGGCAACCGGACCGCACGGGCCCTCGTCGATCGTTTTTTCGAACCTGCGACGGTCGTCTGGCGGGGATTCGGACCGATTGAGGGATCCGGGCTGGCCCTCAAGAGCGAGTGGGCCCACCGCGACGCCTCGACGATTGAGGTCGAGCTGCCCGATCCTGTCGAGCCTGCAGGTTGCCGCTGTGGAGACGTTTTGCGCGGCACGATTCTGCCTCCAGAGTGTCCTTTGTTCGCTCAAGGCTGCACGCCGGACTCGGCAGTCGGCGCCTGCATGGTCTCGTCGGAAGGCGCCTGTGCCGCCTGGTACCGGCATGACCGCTTCCGCATTGGAGCCGCCGGATGACAACCCGCAAGATCCTGATGGCCCACGGGGCCGGGGGCCGTTTGACCGGAGAGCTGATCTCCCAGACCTTCCTGCCGCTTCTGAAAAACCGCTACCTGGCAACACTCTCCGATGCGGCAATCCTCCCAGAATTGCCCCCCGGCCGGCCGGCAATGTCCACAGACGCCTTCGTGGTCGATCCTCCGGTCTTCCCCGGCGGTGACATCGGGCATCTGAGCGTCTGCGGCACGGTCAACGATATCGCCATGGGGGGGGCCACACCCCTGTGGCTGACCTGGGCCCTGATCCTGGAAGAAGGCACCGACATGGATCTTGTGGAGCGATGCACCTCAAGCGCCGCGGCGGCCGCCAAAGAGGCCGGCGTAGCGATCGTCGCCGGCGACACCAAAGTCGTCGCCAAGGGCTCGGGCGACAAGATCTTCGCCATTACCGCCGGCCTCGGGGTCGTGCCGCCCGGTCGGGACATCGGAGACCACAAGATCCGGCCGGGTGACCTCATCATCGCCTCGGGCCCACTGGGCGACCACGGCGCGGTCATCATGGCGGTCCGCCATCAAATGGAGAGCGACACGCTGCAATCCGACGGGGCGCCGGTCAACGGCCTGGTAGACAGTCTGTACGCCGCAGGAGTTGAGATCCACGCCCTGCACGACCCGACCCGGGGGGGCCTCAAGTCCGTGGCCAACGAGGTTGCCGGGCGTTCAGGTTGCCGACAGGTTCTGACCGAAGGCTCGATTCCCATCCGGCCGGAGGTCTCGGCCGTGTGTGAACTTCTTGGACTGGACCCCCTGGGCCTCGCCTGCGAGGGCCGCTTCCTCGCCTGGGTAGACCCGAAAGACGCGGACCGGGCGGTCGCCGCGCTCAGGAAAAAACAGTCGGGCCGAGATGCCGCCGTCATCGGCCGGGTTGAGGCAGGTGTCGCCGGCGTCGCCCCCGTAATCCTCGAGACCATTTCCGGCGCCTCCCGACCTCTGGATCTACTGTCGGGAACTGATTTGCCGCGAATTTGCTAGGGCAATTCGTCGAACGAATTGCATGGGACCTGCGTTCTTGCTTCCCAGCCTCCAGCTTCCTGGCGTCCTAGCGTCCCAGCTTATGGAGGCGGCAACGTCATGCCCCCGGCGCCCATGACCGGCGCACCCCGCTTGGGCTTGTCCCGACCCTCGAAGCCGCTGCCCAACTTCGGCACCAGAGTGACGGTCGGACCGCGGTGTCCTCTCGGCGTCGGCCTTGGCGCCGGCACATAGCCCCCGCCACCAGCCCACACCCAGGCGCAGATGTTGGCAAAATCGGTCAGGCCGCGTGACAGAGCGACCCCGGCAACACCGAAGGTCACCGACCGATCGTCCAAGGTCTTCCAACTGCGCAAAGAGCCGGTCCGGAAGAACTCCTCCCCTACAAAGGGATAGAGTTCCCGGCTCCGCTCGAAGGCAAGGTCAATCACGCCTCCAAGATCCCCTCGATTTGCCAGATCGAAGTCGGGGCCGTAATAGACCAGTCGAATCCTCCCGAGAACCGAGTCGACGTAGGTCTGGTAGGCCTCGGCGTAACGAACTTCCCTGTTATCGTCGTGGACAACAGCCAACGGATCGTTGGCGTCGATCACACGGACGGCCAGCACTCCCAACTCCTCGACCAGATCCTCCAGGGGGATCGGTCGACCAAGCCCCTTGGCGCATTGATCGGCCGATGCCGCCAGCGCTTCCGCCAGCCGGCCCGGCCGGCCGGCCCTCCAGGCAGGTGGCGCCGCCAGCCCTCGCTTGATGCCTGCGTCGAAACGCCGGTGGTGACGGCGGACCTGCCGGGCCAGGTCAGGCGGCATAAAGTCTACCGAGGACCATGCGAGATGGCGCGTCGTCCGGGCGCTCCACCCAATGCTGAAGGCCGCAACCAACAGAAACAACCACAAGACGATGCGAGATTGGCCGGACCTGGCACTCATGGTCTCAGCGTCGCTCCTGACCAGGACCGGAGGTGGCAGCGCCCATCTCTTTGACCAGTCGACGAATGGCGCCGACAACCGTCGGTGAGTAACCCGAAAAAACCTGAACCGGAACCGCATCGCCATCCAACAAGATCGTTGTCGGCAGGCTCCGCACACCGATCATCGCCTGGTCCCGGTCATTGAGCCTGTAGGCTGACACATCGATACCCGCTCGCTTCAAAAAGCGCTGACCGGCCGCGGCAGACGAGTCGACGTTGATCGTCAGAAAGACGAGGCCCGTCTCCTTCAAATCCCGGGTCAACTCAGCCAGTTCCGGCAATTCGGCCCGGCAGGGACCACACCAGCTGGCCCAGAAGGCCACCAGCACGGGACGCCCCCGAAAGTCCTCAATCCTGACACTGTCCTGCCCGTCCAACGAGTGGAGTTCAACGTTGGGAAACGGAGTGGAGTCAGCCCCCCACAGGAAGGTGGGTAGCACTACAACGCACACGATGACGGCACGGAACACCAAATTCTTCACGGCGCACATGATACGGGAAATGCGCGAATGTTCAAACGATGTCGCTTGTGAAAAAATACACATTACGCCTCTCTTGCGGTACACTCCGCCCATGAGTTGGGAACTGCACGACGTCGCAATCATGGGCGGGGGCATGATGGGTCGCTCCATCGCCGCCACGGTGGCCCAGGATGGTCTCAATGTCTGCCTTAAAGAGGTCTCGATGGAGGCGGCCGAGACCTCCAAAGCCGAGTTGGAACGGGCCCTGGACCACGAAATCGCCCGATTCGGCATCACAACGGCCGACAAGAAGGTCATTCTCTCGAGGATCCGATGGGTCACCGAATATGACTGTGCGGCGGAGTGCGATCTGGCGATCGAAGCCGTCCAGGAAGATTTCGACCTCAAGAGTTCAATCCTCATCGAATTGGACCGGCGCATGGCCCCTGAAAACCCGATTGTCATCACTACTTCGACGCTTTCAATCACCGAACTGGCAGCCAAGACCACCCAGCCGGAACGGATCCTGGGCATGCACTTTCTCTACCCGGTGTCGACGACGCGCGTGGTCGAAGTGGTCCGGGGCCAGGTAACTTCGGACGATGCCTTGGAGAAAGCCCTGGACTTCGCACGGTTGCTGGGCAAGGTGCCGATCAAGGTCTTCGAGATGCCCGGTTTCGTCACAACGCGCGTCGTCCTGCCCCTGGTCAACGAGGCGATGCATGTCGTCATGGAAGGCGTCGCTGAGGCAGCCGATGTCGACCTGGCCCTCAAACTGGGATTCGACTTCAGGACCGGGCCTCTGGAGTGGGCCGATCGGGTCGGCCTGGATCGGGTGCTCAACTGGATGAAACACCTCCATCAGGAAAGCGGCGAGCCGCGATTCCGCCCCTGCCCCCTGCTCAAACGTCTTGTCCGGGCAGGCCTGGTAGGCGCCAAGGCCGGTCAGGGCTTCTTCAGCTATGACATCAACCGCCGTCGGCTCGACCGGCTGGAAGACGACAAACCGGGTCTTGCCTGAATTGCGGCCTCCAAGGAGCCACCAATGAAGATTCTCGTCCTCAACAGCGGATCGTCCTCCGTCAAATTCCAGGTAATCGAGACCGATTTGGAGCGCATCGACAAGGCCGAAGACCTGACGCTGGCGGTCGGCCAGATCGAGAAGATCGGCATGTCCGATTCCCGCCTGGTCATCACCGTGCCGGGCCGCAAGCCATACCAGGCCTATCGTGAAATCTTGGAGCATCGAGCAGCGATCAACTGGGCGATGATCACCCTGAGCGACCCGGAAATCGGCGTACTGGGCGATGTTCACGAGATCGAAGCGATTGGCCACCGCATGGTTCACGGCGGCGAGGCATTCGCATCGTCTGTCCTGATCACCCCGGAGGTCGTGCACCAGATCGAGCAGTGCTCCGTCCTGGCGCCCCTCCACAACCCGTCCAATTTGCGCGGCTACCACGCGGCCTACCATGCTCTGCCGGACGTACCCCATGTCGCCGTCTTCGACACCGCCTTTCACCAGACGATGCCGCCTCACTCGTTCCTCTACGGGATTCCTTTTCAACTTTACAAGAAATACTCACTCCGAAAGTACGGATTCCACGGCACCTCTCACCGATTCGTGTCCTTCAGGGCCTCCCAGATCCTCGGGCAGGAAATGTGTGATCTTCGCCTGATCACCATCCACCTGGGTAACGGCGCCTCGGTTGCTGCGATCGACCACGGCAAGAGCATCGACACCTCGATGGGATTTACCCCTCTCGAGGGGCTCCTGATGGGAACCCGGACCGGAGACATGGACCCCGCGATCGTCCCGTGGCTGATGGCAATGGAGGAGCTGACCCTCCACCAGATCAATACGATGATGAACAAACACTCCGGTCTCTACGGCATTTCAGGTATCTCATCGGACATGCGGGAGATTGAGGAGGCTCGAGCCGCAGGCAACCAACGGGCCGATGTCGCCTTCCGAATGTTCTCCTACCGAGTGCGGAAATACATCGGCGCCTACGCCGCAGCAATGGGCGGCGTCGATGCCGTCGTCTTCACCGGCGGAATCGGCGAGAACTCCACCGAGGTCCGCCGACTGGCCCTGGAAAACATGGGCTGGATGGGCCTGGATTTCAGCGAGGAGCGCAACTTGACCCATCAGGACGGTGAGAGCTTCATTTCGGCTGACGATTCGAAGGTCAAGGCCCTGATCGTCCCGACCAACGAAGAACGCACCATCGCCCGAGACGTCATCCGGGTTCTCGAGGGAGTCATGCCGACGTTTGAACCGCCTGAGACGGTGTGGTAGCAGCCGTTTGCCCACGCCACCCGCTTCGCGGGCCCGAGCCTATCGGCTCGGCAGGCCTTCGGCCCGGCGTCGGTTCCTAGTGTAGTGCGTCTAAAGTCTCTACCACCTCTTGGCGGCCCTCCACACCGGTGGCTGCGTTACTCCTCCTTGAAGTAGTCAAACTACGACTGCG
>DAOWGJ010000337.1 GCA_030637505.1 Holophagae bacterium | reverse complement strand
TTTACAGGGGGGCTCAAGGCCGAACGGCTTCGTATGGTCAACCCGACGCTGACCGCAGTAAAACACGCCTCTTTAATATACCGAGCAGCGGCGTGTCATACCGGGATCTTCTGCAACTTCTATCGGAGTCACGGTGATGCGTTGAACCGGCGAACGAACGGTTTCAGGACCGCATCCGAGGTGCCGCCCCTGTGGATCAAGACGCGGGCGGCAGGGCGGCGTACGGGAATTCTGTTGTGGCCAGGTGCGGACTTTTCCACCCCTGAGTTCAGTGGAGACTTCGGTATCTCCTGGCCGACCCGACCACTGGTTCGGTCTGAAATCTTCGAGCTGGATCCTGCCCAGGCAGTGCCTGAGCCGGAACTTGTGTCGGTCGACGGGGTGAAAACCCTCCGGTGGCGCATTCCGGTCACGGCCTCTGGCGAGGAACTGTTGCAGCTCGAGGTCGCCGTCATGGATATCCAGCCGGACGGGCGGCCTCGGTACCAGACAATCGCCGTCCGAACCCAGGGCGAGGTGTCCTGGCGGTACCTCGAGGAACGTCAGTGGTTCGACACCAGGGTTGAAGCCCGGGCATCCTCGAATCAGGCGCAAGAGCTCTTCGGCGCCTGGTCGAAGGTGCTTCACCTGGATGTCCATCGGGGTGGTGTTCGCTTCTACCGCGGTGCATTTAACCGTCTGTTGGCGTTTCCTCGTGATTTTTCTGACCGGTTGACGCCGGAGGTCGGCCCCTGGCCCGGGGTCCCCGACGAGAAAGCGTTGGAGGCTTGGTGGTTGGATATGGGGGAAGGCATTGACCTGGACACCTTCGTCGAACAGGTCGAACGACTGGACCGTTACCTCGATGGCGTCGCCCAGTGGGTGATGGACAACGAAGAATTCGATTTCCTTCTGGCATATCACCCCAACCCTGACGAGTACCTCCACGCCGGCCTGATCCTCGAGGAGGACCAGTGGGCGTGGTCTCAAGGAACGGCGTTTGCTGCCCGCGAAGCCCTGGAGCGATGCGGTCGATCGATAGATCGCTCGGTCGCAGGTCTGTGGTCCCGGCTCAATCCGTTGAAGGATGTACTGGTCGTCGTGTCCGATCACGGGCTCCTCCCCATTCACGATGAGGTCCTGTTGAACCGGGCGCTTGCAGATGCCGGACTGGTGGAAACCACTGAAAGAGGTGGGCGTCTGCGGGTTTCGGACTCCAGTCCCATGGTTGCCGTCACCAGCGGCGGCATGGGCCATGTCTACCTCAACCTTCAGGGTCGTGATCCGGGAGGCGTCGTTTCTGAGGAGGAAGCAGATGGTTTCCTGAGGCGTGCAGCCCGTGCCCTGGCGGATCTCGGTGTCGAGGGTGAACCGGTGGTTGAGACGATCGCTTCCTCAGACGATCTGGCTGCCCTTGGTCTCAACCACCCCAACGCCGGCGATCTGGTGGTCTTCCTCAGGCCGGGCTTTGCTGCATCCTCAAAACTGGTCGGAAACGTCATCCGTCCCAGTCATTATTATGGCCAACACGGTTATCTCAACCACCACGATGCCCTGTGCGGTGTCTTCCTGGCACGAGGCGCCCCGGCGGGCAGGGGACGGTTGAAGGAGATCGCAGCAGTCGACGTGGCGCCCAAGATTGAAGCCTGGTTGGGAATTTCAACCCGATAGGAAAAGGAGATTCGCGTGTCCTTTCAGCTCAGCGAACAACAACAGAAAACCATCGCTGCGGCCCTGACCATCCTGGCGGCCGTGGTCATTGTAGGGGCCCTTGGGGTGCTGTTCTGGGTCATCGGTCGTTTTTTGTCGACCTTTTCGGCCGTGCTGCTCCCACTCGCGGTGGCTGCGGTCGCAGCCCTGGTCTTCAAGCCGGAGTATCAGTGGTTTCGACTTCGGCTGCGGGCGCCGAAGGTAGTGGCTGTGGCCCTGGTTTTCCTGTCGATTCTCATTCCTGTCGCCGCCTTTTCCTGGATCTTCGGCGCCCTGATCGTTGATCAGATCAGTGATCTGGTGGCCAGGGCCCCCGAGGCATGGGCCTCAATCAGGGCCATGGTCAGCGAACGATGGCCGAAAGTGATGGCAGTTCTTTCAGACTCCAGCATCCTCGACCGTCTGGGGGCTGCAGTGAAGGGCCAGGAGGAGGCGCTGGTGGATGGCCTCCAGGTTGTCAGCCTCAAAGCCATCGCGGCCGGCGCCGGCGTTCTCCGCGCCGTCGGGGCTCTTTTTTCGTGGGTCGTCCTGCCGGTATATTTCGCGTTCTTCTTGATAGCGGAATCGGACAAGAAAACCAGCCTCGAGCAGTGGCTGCCCTTCCTCAAGCCTCAAACCCGCGGAGACGTTGTGTATCTGGTCAACCAGTTCATCGACATTCTGGTCGCCTTCTTCCGAGGCCAGCTGATCATTGCCTTTTTTCAGGGCATGCTCTTTGCCCTGGGTTTCACCGTCGTCGGCCTGAAATATGGATTCTTGATCGGTCTGGCGCTTGGTTTTCTGAATATCATCCCCTACCTCGGGAGTATGGTCGGTCTCGGAGTGGCCATCCCTCTGGCACTGTTTCAGGAAGGCGGGGGTTGGACTCTGTTGATCGCAGTCCTCGTGGTTTTCACGCTGGTCCAGATGATCGAAGGCTATCTCTTGACACCCAAGATCATGGGGGATCGAACCGGACTCCATCCGATGGCCATCATCGTAGCGATCTTCTTCTGGGGCACCGCCCTCAGCGGAGTCCTCGGTATGATCCTGGCAATTCCGCTGACGGCGTTTCTGGTCGTCTTCTGGCGTCTCGCCAAGGAGAGGTACGTGCTCGAGGTGGTATAGGAGCCTGTAGGGCATAGGCCGCCGAAGCGACTGTAGAGTTGAGTTGATCCCCGGCCTCTGCCCCACAGGCTCCTATAATGCGCTGCGCGCATTGTTGGGGCGAGAAATTACTGGAAACCTTTTGGCCCTGGGAATGGCCCAAAAAAGGCCCTTAATCAACTCAAACTCCGGAGTCATTCCCCAAAAGCCTACTCCTCACTTTTTCCGAATATGAATTTTCAAAAACCAACCCGCGCGAAGCGCGATAGGCTAGGAGCGTGGCCGGATTGGCCCATTTCGACAATCCTGAAACAGAATTTCGCCCTCACGGGGCCAATACGGTACGCGCTCCTAGCCGGTGTTGCGCATACCCGCAGCAACTCCATTGATCGTTGTCAGCAAGGCAGCGCGAAGCCTTTCGAATTCTCCATCCCCCTCAGGCGCCGTCCGAAGGCGGCGAAGGAATTCAGCCTGCAGACGGTTGATCAGGTCGACGTAGGGATTGCGGACATCGATCGAACGGCTGAGGACCGGGTTGTCGATGAGAGGCGCATTGCGTTGCCTGAGGCCCAGGACCTCAGAGCGGGTCTGTTCAAGGCGGTCCCGGAGTTCGGTCCCCATGTCTCTCAATTCCGGCGGGACCAGAAGGGCGTCGTAATGGGCGGAGATATCGGGAAGGGTCTTGGCCAGGACCATTTCGATCAGATCGAGGAAGGTCGAGAAAAAGGGCCATTCCCGTGCCATGGTTTCCAGAATCCGGCGGTCGTCCCCATCATTGACGGCCTCCAACGCCTCGCCCAGACCCAGCCAGGCGGGGAGCATCAAACGAATCTGGGTCCAGGCGAAGATCCATGGAATGGCGCGGAGCGTCTCGATCCCCTGTTCTGCCAGGGGCACGGCCGAGGGTCTCCGGGCTGGTCGTGAACCGATATTGAGCCGGGACAGTTCCGTCTCGGGGGTAGCGGTTCTGAAGTAGGGCACAAACCGGGGGTCGTCCCGGACGACATTGCGATACGCTCGTGTCGAGTGCTCCGCCAACCGGTCCATCACACCGCGCCAGGCGGCCGTAGACCGACCTTCGGTCCGCAGGCTGCTCTCGGTCACGGCAGTGACGTAGAGTTCGAGGTTGCGCCCGGCCAGTTCCGGAAGCCCGAATTTGGCGGCAATCATTTCACCCTGCTCGGTGACCCTGATGGCGTGATCGACCGAGCCAGGCGGTTGGCTGAGGATGGCGGCGTGGGTCGGTCCGCCTCCCCGACCGACGGTTCCGCCCCGACCGTGGAAGAGGGTGACCCGGATTCCGGCTCGGCGGCCGGCGCCAACGACAGCTTCCTGAGCCTTGTAGAGGGCCCAAGAGGCCGCCAGTCGGCCGGCATCCTTGGCCGAGTCCGAATAGCCCAGCATGATCTCCAGTCGCCCTCCGTGGACGTCGCGCAACCGGTTGACAACCCACGGTACGGCCAACAGTCTCTCGACGGCCCCTTCGATGCCCTCGAGATCGGCCAAGGTTTCAAAAAGAGGTACGACTTGCATTGGAGGTCCGGATGCCCCGTCAGCAAATAATTCCCGCGCCTCGGATTGCAGCAGCTCGACGGCGAGCACGTCCGACGGCTGTGACGCCATGGAGATCACGTAGGCGCCGAGAGCCCCTTGTCCCTGGCGTGCCGCTACGGCAAACGCGCCGAGGACCTGAGCCACCGATTCCGGGGTTCGGCCGTCCGACTCCCTCCAGTATTCAATGCCGACCAGGGGCGCTTCCTGTTGCAAACGCTCGATGAGGAACGCCTGCCGCCGGTCCTCGTCCCACTGCTGATAGGCGCCGAGGCCGGCCGTCCGGCACAGGAAGTCGAGAGTCTCGGTGTGGCGGTCGGCTTCCTGCCGGAGGTCCAGTTCAACCAAAGTCAGACCAAAGACTGCGACTCGGCGGAGCAGGTCCTCCAGGCGTCCTTCGGCAATCACGTCGTAGCCGCAGGCCAACAATGAACGGCGGCACAGCTCGAGAGGCGCCTTGATCTTGGAAGGGTCGAAAAGAACCTCAGGACCCGCCTCGGTGGATCGATCGGACAGGGCTCTCTCACAGTAGTCGAGGGTTGCCTCGAACTGCGCCTGCAACGGTCGCAAGGCCTCCCGGTAGGGCTCCCACACGGGGCCGACGTGGCCAAGCAGCTCCTCCGATGCCCTGTTGATCGAGAGTTCCTCCCTGAGGGCCTCGATCTCCCGAAGGTAGAGAGCTGCTGCCTGCCAGCGTGCCAGAAGGATCGCCCTTCGCGTTGTTTCCGGAGTGACGTTGGGGTTGCCGTCGCGGTCGCCGCCCATCCACGAACCAAACCGAATGGGTGAGCTCTCCAGAGGAAGCGCCCGGCCGGTGTGGATTTTGAGTGCCCGATCGAGGGTACGGAGGTGGGCGGGAACCGCATCCCAGAGCACCTGTTCAAACCAGGCGAGTCCGTTGCGGACCTCGTCCTCCGGGGTCGGCTTGCGACGACGGACCTCGTCCGTTCCCCAGCTTTCGATGATGACCCGCTCGAGTTCGACCCGAATGGCTTTGGGTTCTTTGTTTTCCCTATCTCGAATATTGAGGAGGTCAGCGATCCGCCCGTACTTTCGAATGATGGTGCGGCGCTGTGCCTGCGTGGGGTGAGCGGTCAGAACCAGGCCGATGTCAAGGCTGGTCACAGTGTGGTGGAGTTTTTGGGGGGAAACTCCTGTGCCGATCAAGCGAGCGAATGTCTCGTCCAGACTGGCCCTTTGTGGGGGACATCCGGCGTCTTGCTCGTAGCACCGCCGGCGTCTGATGCGATGGTGTTGTTCGGCAATATTAGCCAGGGCCAGGAAGTGGGCGAAGGCACGCGCGACGCGGTGGGCCTCCTCGGTCGGCAAATTCCGAAAGATGGCATTGAGGTCGTCGTCGGCCTTGCCATCCCCGTTGCGAGCCGCCTTGGAAAGTGCGCGCACTCGTTCGACCAGTTCATAGACTGTTTGTCCTTCCTGATCTTTGAGGACGTCACCGAGGATTGCACCGAGCAACCGGACATCTTCGCGCAGTGGAGAGAGAGTGTCTTCGTTCATCGGACCAGAGTAACCGTGGACCCTAGGAGCGTGAAGGGCATTGAATCAGCGCCGCCTTTCGGATGTCGTAAAGGCCCTTTTTTGTTGCATCCTCGGCCCGTACGGTGAGTACAGCGTCTCGAAAGCGCCTCAAATGGCACTTCACGACCCTTCGAAATCCGTCCGCCGTCAATGCCCTTCACGCTCCAAGCCGTTCGGCCAAGTGACCAAGTTCCGGGCGGATGGGCGAGGGCATGGTGACGGCCCGAGCGGCTGCGTCCCGGTCCTTGAGCCCCGTCCCGGTGACGAGCAGGACGACTCGTTCGTCCAAATCGACGAGACCAGCCTTCAGGGCCGCTTCCAATCCGGCCAAGGAGGCCGCAGCCGCGGGTTCTGCAAAGACTCCCGTCAGGCGGGCCAGCCGGGCTATGGCTCCGATGATGGCCTCATCGGAAACAGTCACGCCTCCGCCTCCGGACTCCCGGATTCTGCGGAGGGCCGAGCGTGCGTTGCGGGGTGCTTCGACGACTAATGAGTCGGCGATGCTGGCGGCGCCGGGGACAGGGGTGACATCCTCGGCGCCATCGGCCAGCGCTGAAACGAGGGCCGAGGCACCTTGGGGTTGTACGGCGATCAACCGCGGCACCCGGTCGATCAGGCCCCACGCCGCAAGGTCGGCGAATCCCTTGGCGAACCCGCCCAGGATGACGCCGTCCCCGGTCGGCACAATGACGGCGTCCGGTATTTCTGGGGCCAACTGACGAGCCACTTCCAGAGCCAGGGTCTTCTTGCCTTCCAGGGTGAAGGGATTGAGTGCGGTGTTGCGGTTGTACCACCCGAACTCGGCACAAGCCTCCATGCAGAGTTCGAAGGCGTCGTCATACGATCCGTCGACCGGAACCACTTCGGCGCCGTAGGCCAACATCTGGGTCAACTTGGCCGGAGGCGCTTCTGCAGGGACCAGTACGACGGCCCGTTGCCCCGAAGCGGCGCAAACGGCGGCGAGGGCGGTCGCGGCGTTCCCGGTCGACGCCGTTGCGATCGTTTCGAATCCGTACTCAGCTGCCTTGGCGGCGACAAGGAGGGAGGCTCTGTCTTTGGTTGAGCCTGAGGGGTTGCGGCTGTCATCCTTGAGCCACAGGCGGGGCATTTCGAGTTCTCTCCGGAGGCGGGGAATGTCGAGCAGGGGCGTGTTGCCGACGGGCAACGGCGCCAAGTGGCTCGGATCGCCGAGCGGAAGAACCTGTTGAAGAAAATCCGGGCTGCCGAGAGGCTCGTCGGGCCACCGGGCAGGGCCATCGAGAATCTCCACCTCAAGCACGCCCCGAAGGGATCTGCCCCGGGCCTGATGCTTGGAGCACTCCGGGCATACCAAAAGTTTTGGGTCCTCCGAGAAGACCAGAGCACACTCGCTACACCGCAGTTCAAAACGAGCCATGGTGACCTCCTGCATGAGAAAAATTACCACAGAGACACAGAGAGCACAGAGGGGCGCAGAGGAGGTTCTCCTTCGAGCCGATGGGACGGACCCGAACACACGCAGAGCGTGCTTCGTTGGCCAAGCCCTTCGCCCTCAACGCGAGCGTTTCGGACGTGTAGGCCTGGCCACCGGCCGCGGCCGTTCGGCCGCAGCCCTCGGGTCTCGCATCTATCCGAGGTGCTCTTTCGTTTCGAAGTGCTGAAATGCGGGAACAGGAGTTCACCGAACGATCCTCTTGATTCCATTTTTTAGGAGGGGAACATTGAAGTTAATCAGGAGGGCCAGGCGGTGGTCACTGAGTTTGAGATAGGTCAAGACCTGGGCGGAGTGGATTGGAAGGATGCCCTCAACTGCCTTGAGTTCGACGATGACCTCAGAATCAATCAACAGGTCAAGTCTGAATCCGACATCAAGACTGACTCCCTCGTAATTCACGCCAATCTGAACCTGCCGTTCGACCTTGTGCTCTCGTTTCTCCAGTTCGTAGGCCAGACAGGTCTCATACACATTCTCAAGGAGCCCAGGACCAAGCTCAGTGTGTACCTTGATAGCAGCATCCACGATCTCCCCTGAAATCTGGTTCAGATGTTTGGGGATTTGCTTTGGCACGGCTGACCTGCCATCTACCACTGAGCCTCCTCGGGACAGAGAGAGCGAATAGGTTTTCCGAGCGCCGAACCAGCCTGACAGCCGTGGGCAACCGCCCGCGGCCCGGAGGGAATCCGGACCGAATCCGAGCGCTTGCGATCGGTTCGGGAGGAATTCTCTCCGGCAGGCACGCGAAGCGTGTCGGCAGGCGTCGGGGCCGCCACTCTGTGTTCCTCTGTGTTCTCCGTGTCTCTGTGGTTCATTGTCTTCGTCGCTACATCGTCAATGCCATCAACGCCTTTTGCACGTGGAGCCGGTTTTCGGCCTCGTCGTAGACGACGGAGTTGGGTCCGTCGATCACCTCGTTGGTCACCTCGCGGCCGCGGTCGGCGGGCAGGGGGTGCATGTAGAGGCAGTGGTCCTTGGCCAGGGCCATCTTCTCGGCATCACAGCGCCACGAGGGATATTTCTCGATCAGACTGAGGCCCTCGGGCGTGTCGGTTGTCGTCATCAAGGGACCCCATGACTTTGGAATGACCATGTCTGCGTCTTCGAAGGCGTCTTCGAAGTTGTCAGTGATCTCGAACGACGACCCCGCGGCACAAGCGTTGGCGCGGGCCTGTTCCTCGATCTCGGGCATCAGCTTGAACTCCGGCGGATAGGCCAGAGTGACGTCGATGCCCATCCGGGGCATCATCAGGATCAGGCTCTGCGGAACCGACAACGGCCGCACATAATTTGGTGCAGAGGTCCAGGCGACCCCCAGTTTGAGGCCTTTTGTCCGGCCGGAGAACTTCTCTTTGATCGTCAGATAGTCCGCCAGGATCTGACAGGGGTGGTAGATGTCGCATTGCATCGAGATCACCGGGATATCGGCGTGCTCGGCGAGGTCGCGGATGTAGGGGTTGCCCTCACCCAGAGCACAGTGGCGGACGGCGATCGCATCGCCGTAACGGGACAAGACGTTGGCGGTGTCACGGGCATTCTCGCCGTGGGAGATCTGCATCTTGTCCGGCGAGAGGAAAATTCCGTGGCCGCCGAGCTGGGTGATGCCGGTCTCGAAGGAGTTTCTGGTCCTCGTCGATGAGTCGAAGAAGATCATGTAGAGCGTCTTGGCGTCGAGCCACGGCGTTTTCCGTCCGGTGGCCTTGGCCAGCTTGAGTTCTTCGGCGAGCGCGATGATCGTCTCGATTTCCTCGACCGTCCAGTCCTGGGTTGTGATGAAGTCTTTGCCCTTAAGCTTTGTTTGCATTTTCTGACCTTTCCGTCGGTCCTTTTTTTCGGTTTGGCTTTCCTGTTGAAGGGGTTCGTTTCGTCCAGCTACCCCACTGGAAATCCAAATCGAAAAAAAGGAAAAATTGAGGGATCATTTGAGAAGAAATTCGGGCATCAGGCTATAGATGGCAGCCGATTTGACCAGATCCTCGACCTTGATATGTTCCTGGGTCGTGTGAGCCAGCTCTTCGAGGCCGGGGGCAAAGCCGATCGACGGGATGCCCAGGCGGCCCATGGTGGCGACGCCGTTGGTCGAGAAGTGCCAGCGGGAGATCGCGGGCGGCTCGTCAAGCACCGCGGCAGCGGCCTTGGCGGCGCCCTGCACCAGCGGGTGGTCCTCATCGAGCACCCAGGTGGGAAAGTACTTCTCCTGGGTCGCCTGGGCGCCTGTCCAGCTGGTCTCGTCGTAGTGGAGCAGTTCGACCTCGGCGTCGCCCAGATGGGGCAGGGCTCGAAGCTCTGCGAGCACGGTTTCGACCGTCTCACCGACCGTCATGCGGCGGTCCAGCGTGATCGTGGCGCGGTCGGGCACGGCGTTGAGGGACGGCGTGTCGACTGAGATGTGGGAGACGATGATCGAACCGGAACCCAGGAACTCGTCGTGGGCGAGGTTTTCATTGAGCTTCTCAACATCCAGGATGATCGGCGCCATCTTGTAGAGGGCATTGACGCCGTGGTGGGCGTGGGCGCCGTGGGCCGAGCGGCCCCGTGTTGTGATCGTTGCTTCCATCCGGCCCCGGTGGCCGCGGTAGATATCCAAATCTGTAGGCTCTCCCAGGATGACGACATCGGGCTTGATGCCTTCTTTTTCAATCAGGTGGAGCATGCAGTGGCCGTCACAGTCCTCCTCCATCACCGAGGCGGACAGGTAGAGGGTGATCCCTTCGGGCCAACCGCGGTCCATCAAAAGGCGGGCGCCGTAGGCCATGGCTGCGATGGCGGGCAGTTCGTCCACTGCGCCCCGACCCCAGACCTCTCCGTTTTCTTCTTTGCCCTCAAATGGGTCGTAGTCCCAGGAGGCTGGGTCGCCGACGCCGACGCAGTCGATGTGTCCGTCCATCAGTATCTTGAAGGGGCCGTTGCCGATGCGGGCCACAACCGTGCCCAACCCGTCGAAGAAGACCTCGTCGAAGCCCAATCGCTCGAACTCCGCCTTGACCAGCGCACAGCGTTCCTTTTCTTTCAGGCTCTCCGCGGGGATGGCGATCATGCGCCTGAGGAACGAGACAATATCCCGTTCGATCAGCTGTGCGGCCTCGAGGGCTTGTTTTCCAGTTTCATTCATACGTCACTCTCCAAAAAAAATATTTACCACAGAGACACAGAGACCACAGAGGAACACAGAGGAGGTCTTCCTTCGTGTTAAAGGGATGGACCCGATCGCACGCAGGGCGTGCTTCGGTGGCCAAGCCCTTCGCCCTCAACGCGAGCGTTTCGGACGTGCAGACCCGGCCACCGGCCGCGGCCGTTCGGCCGCAGCCCTCGGGTCTCGGATGAGACCAAAGTGCTCCCTCGTTCCGAGGACGTGAGAGGCGGGAACAGGATTTCACCGGACGAACCTCGAGATGCCGTCTTTGAGCCGGGGAACATTGAAATTAATGAGAAGTCCTAGCCCAAGATGAGTGTGTACCTTGATAGCAGCATCCACGATCTCTCCGGATATGCGGTTGAGATGATCCGGAATCTTTCCCCGTACGGATGACACACCCTCTACCACTGAAACTCCCTGGAAACTGGAGAGCAACTAGGTCCTCCGAACAGCGAACCAGCCTGACAGCCGCGGGCATTAGCCCGCGGTCCGAAGGGAATCCGGACCGAATCCGAGCGCTCGCGATCGGTTCGGGAGGAATTCTCTTCGGGAGGCCTGCGAAGCGGGCCGTCAGGCATCAGGGACGCGCCTCTGTGTTCCTCTGTGCTCTCTGTGTCTCTGTGGTGAATTTGTGCTTTCAGACTCGGGCCATCGCTTGTAGATATCTTGGTTCCAACCCCGAAACTC
>DAOWGJ010000262.1 GCA_030637505.1 Holophagae bacterium | reverse complement strand
GCTGAGCCAACAGGCTCAGGCCCGCGAAGCGGGCGGCGTGGGCTAAGAGCTGAGAGCTGAGAGCTGAGAGCTGACAGCTACTCATCCACCCTCCGCCACTGACCCTCCATCGTCACCGGGCCCGCGGTCGTGAGGCGTTTGGAGATCGCCTTCGAAACAGCAGTACGAATGAGCCGCCGTCCGGGGGGCGCCAGGAGTACGAAGCCGGCGGCATCGGTCAAGAGGCCTGGTGTCAACAGGACCGCTCCGGCCACCAAAATCAGCAGCCCGTCCAGAAGATGGTCGGTGGGCATCCGGCCCTCCGCCATCTCGGCGTTGACGGCCCTGAGAACCCTGAGACCCTCACGCCGCGCCAGCCATGCGCCGACGATGCCGGTCCCGAGTACGAGGGCCGCAGTCGGCCAGAATCCAACGTGACGCCCCAGTTGGATCAGCAGGATCAGTTCCAGCGCCGGAACCACGGTAAACAGCAGGAGAAGGCGGAGGAACATGAGTCACTTATCCTCTATTTGGCTGGAAAACTCAAGGGATCCAAGGGTCAGGGGTACTTTTCCTGGATATGACCTGCCGGCAGCGCCGCCGGGTTAGCCCGCACTTCTCACCAGTTTTCGTAGCGAGACGCCCGAGACGCCGTGGCATGCTGGGTTTTTCGTGACTTGACCGACGTAGGCGTACTTGACAGTCCGTTGAGGAGGACGAGTTGCGAAAGGCACGGCAGGGTACGGTGTATCGGGTGTCGCAGTAGATCACTGGTGAGAAGTGCGGGTTAGGAGCCGAGAGCCGAGAGCTGAGAGCTCCCGGCGAAGCCGGGTCAGCCCAGCAGTTTCTCACGCCGCTCGGCGCGGGCAAAGGCCATCGCTGTGAGAGCCGCGATCGCCAAGGCGATTCCGATACGATTCTGCAGGGTGTAAGCCACGACAATCTCGGGTGACGTGCCGACCAGGCTGAGGGGATTGAAGGTCGGAGAGACCCGAATCTGTCTGCCGCCGAAGCTCGTGAAAACTCCGTTGAGACTGAGGACCACAGCCACGGCCAGGGCGCCGGTTATCTCCGACCGTGTCAGGGCGGCCAGGCCCATCGAGAGAACCAGGTAGAACACTGCCCCCTGCAGCGAACCGTAAAGGCCGCCGAGAGTCAGGGGTGCAAAGAGGGCGAAGGTAACGACCGCCAGCAGGATCTCGGCCGCGACCAGCAAACCGAAAGCCGCTGCCAACTTGCCCAGCCACACCCGATGAGCGCCTCCGGGAACGGTGTAGGCGATCTCCAGGGTCCGCCGGTCCATTTCGTCGGCAATGATCCGAACGCCCAGGCCGATCGCCAAGACGATCATCGGGAAGCCCACCAAGACATTTTGAGCTGATGATGGTTCGAAGGCTGACTCCTGCCACCCAACCAGGAGCCGCAGCGCCTGGAATGCCGGCCACAAGAGGGTCAATAGAGGAGCGATCCAGAAACGACGACCCCCAACCAACCGCGCAGAGAGCCCAACGAACCGCATCCAGTCCCCGAATCGAGAGCGAAGGGTCGACCGACTCGTCATAGATCACGCCCGAAGAGTCGGCCACATGGAAAAGGCCAAAAAAAAGAAAGAGAGGACGGGAACGTCCAACGTTCAATATCAACGACCCAACGCTGAACGCATGCTCCCAATCGTCCTCGCACTGGTGGGCCGAGGCCTACCCTACATGGGACCGGCGATCTTGTAGGGTGGGCCTTGGCACACCATACTGCGCCCCAGCTTCCCAGCTTCCCAGCTGAGAGCTGATAGCTGATAGCTGACTGCTTCTCTCTCATCCTTCCTCCCCCACCAATGCCAAGTACCCGTCCTCCAGCGTAGGCTCAAGGGGCTCGGCTTTCCGGTGAGGCCGGCTTGAAGCCAACACCCGTAAACGAGCCGTACCGTCGCCCTCAGGCACCCGATCGATCATCCGGCCCTCCAGCGTTCGTTCCTCCTCGGGACCCACCCGAAGAGACCACACACGGCCGTGCGCATGCTCGGCAAGCGCTGAAGGCTCCCCGTCAAAGACCACCTCACCCCGCCGCATTACCAGAACACGCTCACAGGCCACGGCAACGTCCTCCACGACATGAGTAGAAAACAGAACCACCCGTCCCCGTGCCAACCGCGACAGGAGATTCCGAAAACGGATCCTCTCCCGCGGGTCGAGACCGACTGTCGGCTCGTCGACGATGATCACCGGTGGCAGTCGCAGCAGGGTCCGGGCAACGGCAACCCGTTGCCGCATGCCCCCGGAGTAGGCCCCAATTTTCTCGTCGGCCCGATCCCCCAATCCGACTTCTTCCAATAAATCGTCAACCCGCCGACGGCGATCAGAACCTCTGCCCACACCGTAGAGCAGTGCGAAGTAATCCAGGTATTCACGTGCGGTGACATCCTGAGGCAAGCCGAATTCCTGCGGCAAGTAGCCAACCCACCGCGCGAGGTGTTTTCGGATCATCTTGATCGGAACTCCGCCGAGAGTCATGGCGCCGACCGACGGATCCAGAATACCGGCCAACAACCGCAACACGGTGGTCTTCCCGGCGCCGTTGGGACCCAGAAGCCCCACCATGCCACGTTCGACTCGGAAGTGGATCCCGGCGACCGCCTCGACCTCATCGCGCGGCAGGTCGAGACCGAAGACCGCCCTGGAGAAGCCCCGCCACGTTGTACGAATGCGTCCCCCAAGCCCGTTGGATTTCAGCGGTCCCAGCCGCCCCGAGGCCAGTCCCTCTGCCGTCCTGCGGCCCGTTTGTACAACGGCGACCACGACGACCGTCACGACCAGGGCAAATGGCGCCAGATCGGGGCGCCCGCCGGCCACCCAGGGTATGAGGGTGTGTCGCCAAGCGAGAAGGGCGACGGCCGCCCAGGGCGAAAGGGCCGCCAGCATATTCTCGAGACCGCCCGGCACAACCCGCCCGAGGGTATCGTGCAGCCCCCGCGCGACTCGGAGGGACCGCAAACAGAAGGCGGCCAAAGCGGCGGCGACCAACGACCCAACCAGGGTCCACCACATGCTGGAGACGGCCGCTGCGAGATAGACGATGCCGGCGAAGAGAGTGGCGGCAGTCACGGCTCGCGACGCGGCCTCGGTCCGGTCGACCGGAGACCCGCCCCGATCCAAAACACGCTGGGCGAAATCCCGACCTGCCCCAAGGGCCCTCCCGACCGGGCCAGGCCGACCGTAGACCTTGCGCAGGCAACGCACCTCGAGGGCCGGCGGCAGCCCCTCGTCGGCCTGCGGCTCCGGGGGGCGATCCCTGCGCAAGACCAGCACGGCCGCACCAAGGATCACGGAAGCCACCAACAGCGTCGTCAAGACCTGCCAGGTCAGGGTGGTGATCTGCTCCGAAAGAATCAACGGCGTCATCACCGCCGCGGTCAGGCCCACCCACGCGAGCATTACCCACGGACCCAAGCGGCCGAAGATCGAATCCAACCGCTTGAGCAGTACGAAGCCCATCGGGATCACCAGCAGGGTCAGCAGGGTCGAGGTCACCAACCCGCCCATGACAACGGTGGCGAACGGCGGCCAGATCTCCATCTCACGTCCACTCGTCAGAGCCAACGGCCAAAGGCCCGCGACGGTCGTGCAGGTGGTCATCAGGACAGGTCTAGCTCGTTCCCGTACCGCTGCCAGGGCGGCCGCTCCGGCAGTCCACGAGCCGCCCAGGACCCGCTGTTGCATCCGGTCCACCAGCAGGATGGCCGGATTCACGGTCAGACCCAGCAGAGC
>DAOWGJ010000289.1 GCA_030637505.1 Holophagae bacterium | reverse complement strand
GTAAACGCCGCGCTCCTCGTTGTCGGTCCACTCGTGCCCCGAGGCAGCCACGTACACGATGTTGGCGTTGGTCGGATGGACGACGATGCGCGGAATCGTGTGCGTGTCGGCAAGACCCATATGGGTCCAGGTCGCGCCGGCATCGGTCGATTTGTAGATCGCAGATTCAGGACCGCCGTCGATCAGGGTCCAGGTGCGTCGCCGCCGCTGATAGGCGGTGGCGTAGAGAATATCGGGGTTCCTGGGGTCGAAATGGACTTCGTTGACTCCGGTGTGCTCGGAGATTTCCAATACGAGATCCCAGTTCGCACCGCCGTCGGTGGTCTTGTAGAGGCCTCGGTCGCCGCCTGCGTTCCACAGTGGACCCTGGGCCGCGACATAGACGATGTCCGAGTCCCGCGGGTCGATGGCGATCATGCCGATGTGCTGGGAGTCTTCGAGACCCATGTTTGTCCAACTTTGGCCGCCGTCCAGGCTCTTGTAGACGCCGTCGCCGAAAGAGACCGAGCGCTGGGAGTTGTTCTCCCCCGTGCCGACCCAGATGATGTCGGGGTTGGAAGGATCGATCTCGACGCATCCGATCGAATAGGAGCCTTCGCCATCAAAGACCGGCGTCCATGTCGTGCCGTTGTTGACGGTCTTCCACACGCCGCCCGAGGCTACTGCCACGAAGTACCGGCTGCTGTCGGCCGGATCGACGGCAAAGTCGCCGATGCGGCCGGAAGTTACCGCCGGGCCAATGCCCCGAAGCTCGAGCCCGGCAAAGGTCGATGCCGACATTGGTCCCTCATCTGTTTTGGCCTCGTTGGATTGTATTCCCCAAACGGGCAGAGTGATAATCATGATGAACGCGAGAAAAATGGCAGCAGTGGGCATGACGCCTCCTTGTCGCCCGGCATCATACAGGGATGGGCGGCTGAATGAGGCCCTGGTTCCTTCGATGGAGAAATCGACTATTCTGGGGGTCATGGGGTGGGAGGACCGAAGAGGTGTCTCGGAGGGAATTGAGGTTGATGAGGGCCAAAGATACTACGATCGGTGTTCTCCTGGTCAACATGGGCTCTCCCGATGCGCCGACTCCGGGTGCTCTGCGGCGCTATCTCCGGGAGTTTCTCTGGGATCCGCGCGTCGTTGAGGCGCCGCGTTTCAGGTGGTGGTTGGTCCTCAACCTCTTCATCCTGACAACTCGACCCCGCCGGTCGGCAAAGCTCTTTCAAAGAATTTGGACGGAGGAGGGTTCGCCGTTGTTGGCAATCTCCCGCCGATTGCAGAGTGCCGTCGCCCGAAATGTGGCCCGAGACCTTGGCGGTGGCGTTGAGGTAGTCTTGG
The DNA here is from genome assembly GCA_030637505.1 of Holophagae bacterium. GTDB lineage: Bacteria > Acidobacteriota > Thermoanaerobaculia > Thermoanaerobaculales > Sulfomarinibacteraceae > DAOWGJ01. The sequence continues at coordinate 4,455 of DAOWGJ010000289.1, read as the reverse complement.
GCATGCGCTATGGGCGGCCGTCGATTGGCAAGGCACTCGATTTTCTCAGGCGTGCAGGATGCTCGCATCTGGTCTGCCTGCCCCTCTATCCGCAGTACTCGGGAACGACGACCGGCTCGGCCTTTGACGCGGTTGTCGACGAACTCAAGACTTGGCGACGGGTTCCCGAATTGCGGACCATCCACGATTACTGCGACGATCCCGGCTATATCGACGCGCTGGCGGCGTCGGTCCGAGACCTCTGGGCCCGTGAGGGTGAGGCCGAAAAGCTCTTGGTGTCCTTCCACGGTATTCCGGAGAGTTATTCAAAAGCAGGCGATCCGTATCTCCAACAGTGCCGAAGGACCACTGAGGGCCTGAGAGTGGCCCTGGGTCTTGCGGAGGACCGGTGTCCGATCGCCTTCCAATCGCGCTTCGGCCGGGACCTATGGATCGGGCCCGCCACCGACGACATCGTCCGCCAGTTCGCGGAGTCCGGGGTGGAGAGTTTGGACGTCATCTGTCCTGGTTTTGCAGCGGACTGCCTCGAAACGCTGGACGAAATCGGAAGAGAGGAACGAGCCCGGTTCTTGCAACGTGGGGGTCGGCGTTTCCGATTGATTCCCTGCCTCAATGACGATGAGGCCCACGCCGAGTTCCTGTCACGCCTGATTGCCCTTCATGTCCGAGATCGGAAAAATAATACGAAAAAATGACATCAACGCGACATCGCTGTGACACATCACGATCCTGAATATGCTCATATGACCCCGCTATGGAAACGATCGGCGTTGTCGGTGTTGCGTTTCGACGGGATGGCAGCGATGTGCTGGCCCGCTTCACGATTCCCAAAGAGGAGAGAGTCGAGAGGCTCCCGGCCATGGCTCGTCAGCTGGACGTCGAGGAGCTGGTCTATCTTGCGACCTGCAATCGGGTCGAGCTGATCTTCAAAGGACGACCTTCGACTCCGATCGAGACCTATCGGAGGCGGGTCTTTCGGGTCCTGACCGGCGCAGAACCCCAACCGGGAGAGGCGGAAAGGACCTTTCGGGCCTGGGCGGGAGAAGGCGCCTTGGAGCACCTCTTCCTGGTCGCTTCCGGTCTTGACTCCGCCCAGCTTGGTGAGCAGGAGATTCGCACACAGGTCCGCGAAGCCCTGAAAATAGCCCGGACCGCGGATGTGATCGGCCCGGTCCTGGATCAGGTGGTAACCGTCGGCCTCAGGTTGGGAGCCGATATCAACAGCCAGCTGCAGACCCGGTTTGGAGGCACATCGCTCGCCGACGTGGCCACCGACCGAATCAAACGTCGCGTCCGGCGAACGAGAGGCCCGGTTGCGCTGGTGGGGATCTCGCCGATGACCGTTCGGGCGGCCCACATTCTGGTGAAGGACGGCATCGAGGTGATCCTGGTCAATCGGACGCTCGAGAGCGCGGCCCCTCTTGCAGAGAAGCTCGGGCTGGTCGCACGCCCCCTCGGGGAATTCCGAAGTACACCGGATGCGGTCGAGGCATTGTTGACTGCGACCGGGAGTCCCGACCCGATCTTCTCCAGGGCCGATCTCGAACGCATCGTCGCTCGCACACCCAGTGGCGAGCCGCCGCTGGCAATCGACATGGCCCTGCCGCCGGATGTCGATCCGGATGCGGCCGTAGCCGTTGGTGTGGAGCGGGTCGGCATGGATGAGATCAACGCCGAGGCCGAGGCCAATCGAAATCGGCGTCTGTTGGATATGGCGCCGGCCCGTGAGATGGTCGACGAGCGTCTGGAAAAATTCTGCAGGCAGTTCACTGAAAAATCGATAACTCCCGTAATAGCCAGGCTCAATCAGCGTTACCGCCAAACCGCGGTTGAAGGTCTCGAGAGGCTTTTCCGCAAGGAGCTGGACGGACTCGACGACGCTGCCCGGGAAACGATCACCCGGTGGACCGAGGTCATGGCGCGACGGTTCGCCCATATTCCGACGATGGGGCTGAGGGCCCTCGCCACCGACTTTGGGACGCCGGCCGTGAGGGTCTTTCTCGATGCCTCGGGGGAAGATTTCCTCAACGATCCGGTCATGGCGCCCGGATCACAAGGCGGGGCTGCAGCCAAGGAGGATGCATGACACTCTCGGACGAGATTTTTGCCCGTGCGACACAGGTGATCCCCGGGGGCGTCAACTCCCCGGTGCGTGCTTTTCGTGCTGTAGGGGGTACGCCTTTGATCCTGCGCAGCGGGGCCGGCTGCCGGGTGGAGGATGAAGATGGAAACAGTTACCTGGACTTTGTCGGTTCATGGGGCCCTCTGATCCTCGGTCACGCTCATCCCGAGGTCAGGGCTGCCGTACATGAGGCCGTCGATCGGGGCATGACCTTCGGGGCGCCCTGCCGCGGGGAGGTGCTCCTGGCCGAGGCCGTTGTCGATGCCTATCCGGGCATCGAGCAGCTTCGGTGCGTGTCGTCTGGAACCGAGGCGGTCATGAGTGCGATTCGGCTCGCCAGGGGTTTCACCTGCAGGGACTTGATCGTCAAATTCTCCGGCTGTTACCACGGTCACGCGGACCATCTCCTGGTGGCGGCGGGCTCGGGTCTGGCGACCTTCGGTGAGCCGTCATCGGCCGGTGTGCCCGAGGCCTTTGCCGGCCTGACGCGGGTGCTGCCGCTCGACGATGAGGAAAAACTTGACGCTCTTTTCGCCAAGGAGGGAGATCGTATCGCCGCCGTCATCATTGAGCCGCTCCCGGCCAACAACGGCCTCCTGATCCAACGACTGGAGTTCCTCCAGCACCTCCGGGACCTCACCGAACGGGCAGGAACGCTCCTGATTTTCGACGAGGTCATTTCAGGGTTCCGGGTGGCTCGTGGAGGGTGCGCCGAGTTGTACGGGATCGCTCCCGACCTGGCAACTTTCGGCAAGATCATCGGGGGAGGCATGCCGGTCGGCGCTTTCGGTGGGCGGCGGGAGGTCATGGGTCATCTGGCCCCGGATGGGCCTGTGTACCAGGCGGGAACGCTGTCCGGCAATCCGGTGGCGATGGCTGCGGGCCTGGCGACCTTGCGGGTCCTCGAACGTGACGACGTTTGGACCAGGCTCAATTCTCTCGGCGAAGAGCTCGAAAGGACCCTTCAACCAGTTCTGGGCAGGTCAGGAATCCCGGCTCGCCTTGTCCGGGAGGGTTCGATCTTCTGGATTTCACTCCAGGAAGGCGAGGCGCCCCGATCGGCCGAGGCAATCCAATCTCACGCGGCCGAGGTGTACCGTGACCTCTTCCAAGGTCTTCTGCGGCGCGGTGTCAATATCGCTCCGTCGGCCTACGAGGTTGGGTTTCTTTCGACGGCCCACAGTCGTGATGACGTCGAGGTTTTTGTGGAGGCCGTCGAAAACGCTCTGTCGGAGCGTTCGTGATGGGGGTGAGGTCATCGCCATGAGGATACGAATGACGACCACTCGAGCCCTCCAGATCGGCCTTCTATTCCTGCTGGTCATCTCGTTTGCCCAGGTTGTGTGGTGGACTCTGGATCAGGTCTTTTTCACCTCCGAGATTGTTCGAACGGCCCAGACGCACTTTGGTCACGACCTCGAGGCTGCCGACTTGCTCAGGGCGGCGGGGACCCCGATTGAGAATATCCAAGAGATCTTCCCTCACATCAGCGTTGGTGTTGATCAGTCGTCGATTCGGCCCGAGGCCGTGGAGCAGTTGGCGGCAGATCGTTTCCACAGGCTCCACCGCTACGGCTGGGAGAGCGGCTTCTTCCTCCTGGTCCTGGCAGTCAGTATGGCGGTCCTGTGGAGGACCCTCCGCCAGGAGGCCGCACTGAGAAAGAGGCAGCAGAACTTTATCGCAGCCGTGTCCCATGAGTTCAAGAGTCCGCTTGCAAGTCTGCAACTCTCCGCGGAGACCTTGTCGATGCGCGAGTTGGGGCCGGAGAGACGGCGGATCCTCGTCGACCGCATCCTGGATGATGTGCAACGGATGGAAGGCATGGCCACAAAGATCCTCAGTACCTCGAGCCTGGAACAGAGCCGGATTGAAATTCACCCCGAGCCGATCAGTCTCTCCGGGACGATAGCCGGCGCCCTGAGCGTGCTGGAGGCGCGGGCCCGCAAGTTCAACGTCGACATCATCGTCGAGGTTGATGGTGACCTGAGCGTTCACGCGGACCCGGTGGCGACCCGGATGGTCGTACAGAACCTGCTCGAGAATGCGATCAAGGCGACGGCGGCGGCGGGGGGCGGCAGAATCATGGTGTTCGGTCGCCGGGACAACGATCGAGTCACCTTGGAAATTCGGGACACCGGCATCGGTTTTCCTCCGGCGGAAAGCGAAAGACTCTTCGAGAAATTCTACCGCTCGGGAGACGAGATGCGGCGCATTAGCTCCGGTACCGGGCTCGGTCTCTACATCGTCCAGCGTCTGATGTTCCACCAGAAGGGGCGGGTCAGGGCCTACAGTGAGGGGCTCGGGAGGGGTGCGGTCTTCACCACCTTCTGGCC
>DAOWGJ010000352.1 GCA_030637505.1 Holophagae bacterium | reverse complement strand
TCGGCCGCAACTCCCTGTGGCGGACATCTCGACGGCCTTGGCGAGGGTCTCGGTCCACGAGGGCAAGGGCTACAACTTCGATTTCGACTTTTTCCGTTCGGATCGCCTGGTCTGCACTGAAGTGGTGTACCGGGCGTTCGACGGACTCGGCGGAATCGAGATCCCCCTGCAGGAGAGATCGGGCCGCCCAACTCTGTCGGCCGAAGATCTTCTCGACCTCGCCCTGGCCGGGAGGGGATTCGAGACGGTTGCCGTCTGCGGAGTTGCCGGTTGCCCAGACCGCGTGGCGACTGGCGCCGAGGCCCACTCTCTGATTGCTGAGAGCTACTCCTGGGCGAGTCGTACGATCTCCTCGACATAGGGGAGGAGAACCGCGGCGTCCACCAGCCCCACATGTCCTACCGTTTCGGTCACGATCATCTCTTCGGAAAAGCGTTCCCCGAGGGCATTGTCGCCGATATGGCGCTTGAGGACGTGATCTGCATCGTTGTGCTCATCCGAGCTGAAGACACACCGAATATGGCGTACACGCTCCGTCGCCGTCCGGAAGAGTTCGAAGAACTGATCATCGTCGTAGGCCGTGATGAGGGTCTGGGCGAACTCTCGCAACGCCACGATGTCCGTTCCGAACTTCCCAAATGCGTGGACCAGGTAGTCGTGAAGCCTCAGCCAGGTGTCAAGGTCTTCCGCGGCCGCGCTGACAGCCTGGATCGTTTCCAGGATGTCGGAGGGATCGTCCGTCAATTTGGAATACGGGCCGCTGACGAACCCGGGCCCGGGCATGACCCCCGGACCCAGCACGATGAGACCGTCGAAATGGATTCGAACGCCTTCCACTGAACCAACGATTTGAAGTGCCTGATCTGAGCCGGACGAAAAACCGACCAGCACCACGATCCTCGGACGGACCCGCCGAATGACCTCTTCCAACAGGAACGTGACAAGCCGGTTGTGATCGATGAGAGGGAGGGGTGGCCGGCTTCGAGCCGATTGTCCGAATCCGAAGAGCGACGGAGCGACCGCCCGGAAATTTGTTTCTCGCAAGACCTCCTCGTATTGACTCTGGTCGTAACCGATACCATGCAGGTAGATGACCAGCACGTCCGAGTCGTGCTGATTGTCGAGATAAGTTATCGAGTCACCGATCATGCGCGGGATCTGTGTTGACAGCTGCCGCACATGCTCGGTTGTGATCACCATGTGATGCTCTGCGAGTGTCTGAGAGGTCTCCGGAATACCGACTGATGGGGTCGGCTCGTCCGTACGAATACCTTCACGGAGATCCTCGAGTTCGTTGCGAATGTCCGTCGCCGTCTGTATGCGGCGCTCGGCGTTTTTCTCCAGACAGCGTCGGATGACGCGGGCAAGATCCGCGGGGAGATCCGGACGCACTTCCCTCAAGGAGACGGGATCGTCACGGAGGATCGACGAGGCGACGCCGGCGGTGCTGTTGCCGCGGAATGGCCGCTTACCGGTCGCCAGCTCGTAGAGCACCACGCCGATCGAAAAGAGGTCGGCACGTGCATCGGCGCTTCGCCCTTCCAATTGCTCCGGCGCCATGTAGGCGACGGTTCCCACGACGTCACCGTCTGTGGTCAGTGCGTCAACCGTCAGGTCCTCCCCATCGACATCCGACTCCGCTTGGAGCAAGGCAGCGACGCCGAAGTCGAGAATCCGGATCCGTCCGGAAGGGTCCAGCATGATATTCGTCGGTTTGAGGTCGCGGTGAATCACGCCCTTCTTGTGGGCGAAGGCGACAGCTTCGGCGAATGGGATGCCGATTTCGAGCAGGCGGTCGAGGGGAAGGCCCTCGTCGGCAATGCTTGAGGCAAGCGTCTCCCCTTCGACCAACTCCATCGCTATGAAGTGCACTCCGTTGTCTTCGTGAAATCCATAGACGGCTGCGATGTTCGGATGTTCGAGAGACGCGAGAACCTTGGCCTCGCGCTCGAAACGACGCATGCGAAGAGAATCGCTGGACCAGGCGCTGGGAAGAAGCTTGACCGCAACGTTACGATCCAGCTGCTTGTCTCGTGCCCGATAGACCTCTCCCATGCCGCCCTCGCCGATCTTTTCGAGGATCTCGTAGTGTGCAAGCGTCTTTCCGATCATGCCGGAAATATATCATGACAAGAAAGAATCTCATTCCCAGCCCCAGTACGGAAAGACATCGCTGGCCTCGCCGACCCGCTACACTGGTCAGGAAGAGAAGTGACCGATGAAATCCCTGGTTTCTGTGTTCGTTGGCGCTGCAGCGGCGTGTTTCCCGGCTGCTGAAGCAGTCCCGACCTCGGGCACTGTGACCCTGGGCGACCCGGTTCATTTCCTCTCGACACCTTCCGAGAATCGGCTCGACCAGGAAAGTGTATACGCCCTCCACCAGGACAGGGAAGGTTATCTGTGGATTGGTACCCAAAGTGGGTTGCACCGGTACAACGGCATTCGATACAAGGTCTATCATCACAGTGCCAACCAGCCCTTCAGCCTGCCGTCAGATTACATACGGTCCCTGGCCGAGGACGACGCCGGTACCTTATGGGTCGGAACAGCGCGAGGTCTCGCCGTCTTCGATAGTGAGATCGAAGACTTCGTAGTGGTTGAACCAACCGGCATCGCTCCCGCAGATCTCTCACGGGAAACGGTATTCGCCATCCAGCCTCGAGGCGGCGTTCTCTGGCTCGGCACCTCCGCCGGGCTCTTCAAGATGCGTCGCTCGGACCGCTTCACCGAGAGGGTGTTCCTGCCCGGCGAAACCGACACTTCGACGACCCGGGTGTACGCATTGGCTTCAGATCAGGAGACTCTGTGGGTGGGGTCCCGTGATTACGGCCTGCTCAAGCTCCCGTTACACGCTACCCGAGCCGAAATTGTGCCCCTGCCACCGGTTCTGCCAAGGGGAGTGCTCTCTCCAAAAGTGGCTGTCTTGGCCCTCGAACTTTTGCCGGATGGAGACCTCGCTGTCGGTTCGACCGCTGGTCTATACCGGATTGTCGGCGGGGGTGCCGCCCAGGTTCTGTGGCATGCGGAGGAAGAGAGCCTGAGTGGCGTGGCCGCCCTCGCCTCATACAACTCTCAATTGTGGGTTGGAACCCTCGAGGGCGGGCTTGTCGAGATGGACCTCGTCACGGGAGCAACGACCGATTATCAACATCACACCGACCCGCTTCTCGGACTGCCGGGAAACCGGGTCCGTTCCCTGGTGATCGATGCCGGAGGCGTGTTGTGGGTCGGGTTCCGCCAACGCGGCCTTCGGCGGGCGGTGATTGATGATCAGCGGTTTGCCTTTTTCCGCGCCGCCTCAAAATCGGGTGCCAGTCTCGCCGGCAACGATGTCCGGGGGATCTGGGGAGAGTCCGATGGCGTCATCTGGCTGTCGACAATCGACGGCAAGTTTAAACGGCTGATCCTCAAAACCGGTGAGCTGGAGTACTTGCCAACCCGGTTCGAAGGATTCCCGGCCCACCCGCCGACGACAAATCCGCGGATCACTGCGGCGTTGGTGAGAGCGGACGGTCTTGCCTGGGTTGGAACTAATCTCGGATTTGGTGTCTTCAATCCGGAGACCGGCGCCATTCGCCACGTGCCGCTCGAAACGCTGGCCGGAGGCCGGCAACCCGGCGTCTCAAGCCTGGTTCTCGACGGTGCGGGGCAGCTATGGGTTGGGACCGTGAAATCGGGTCTGTATCGTCTCGATCCTCGCTCCGGAAATAGTGTTGGGTTGCACAGTCGGCCGGAGGACCCGACGACGATTAGCTCAGACAGGATCATGTGCCTGGCCAATGACGTCAGTGGAGATTTGCTGGTTGGCAGCGATCGTGGCATCGACCGGGTGGATCTGATTGACTTGACGGCCGATCGGCTGATCGATTCTGAGGACCTCGCCCGCATGGAGAGCACGCGGGTGGCGGCCATCTTCCAGGACGCACCGGACAGGATCTGGCTCGGCACCCGACGCGGGCTCCTCGGTCTTCGCCTCGATGCACACGGTCGGAGCGCATTGAGTGCCTTCCCGGTCGGGTCACAGTATGCGTCAAATATTATCCAGAGTCTGTTCGGGGATGCCGCGGGTTGCTTGTGGTCAAGTACCTTCAACGGAGTCGTCCAGGTGTGTCCCGAAACTGGGACGTCCCGGTTTTTTGGGGAGGAGGACGGTCTGCAACCTCTGGGGTTTAATGCTGCAGCCTTTCAGGATAGCCACACGCAGCGGATCTATTTCGGCGGACCGGACGGGATCAATACCTTCATCCCGGCTCTGAGTACTGTGCCTGACCCCGACTCCCAGGTCGTGATCACGGGCATACAGGTCGGGGATCATCAGTTGCCGCCTGCATCTGCCGGGGGTTTCGAGGTCGCATACGACGACCCGGTCATCCGTTTCGACGTTGCCCTGCTCGATTTTAAGGCGCCGCGAAAGAACCGATTTCGCTACAAGCTCAGTGGGTTGCACGACCGCTGGCAGGCCAACGAAAACCGCCGGGAAATCAGCTTCATGAATCTCGACCCCGGCCCGTACACTCTCGAAGTGGTTGGAGCCACCGAGGCCGGCAGCTGGAGTTCCGAGGTGACGACTGCCCACTTTTTCGTTGAACCACCGCCTTGGAGGACCTGGTGGGCGGTTCTCCTGTATCTCCTGATCGGAACCTCGATCGCCGGCGCCTTTGTTGTTCAGAATCTCAGGCGCAGGGCCGAGCGGAGGGCCAACGAGCGAGCTCTGAAGCATCTCGCCTATTTCGATACTCTGACCGGGCTCCCCAATCGCCTCCGCCTCGCCGAACGCTGCGAGATCCTATTGAGTGATCCCGGCGAAAATGACTTTCTGGCCTTGTTGTTTATCGATCTCGACCGATTCAAGACGATCAACGACACCCTCGGGCACAGCGTAGGCGATCAGCTTCTGGTCCGCATTGCCGAGCGCCTCGAGACCTGCCTCCCCGAAGATTGCTTTATCGCCAGGTGGGGCGGCGACGAATTTGTCATTCTGCAGGATTTGCGCACCGTGCGGACGTTTACCGCGACCGTTGCCGAGTCAATCCTGGAGCTGTTCGAGACCTCGTTCGAGGTCGACGACTACGAGTTCTCGGTCACCGCCAGCATCGGCGTTGCATTTGCTCCCTCGCATGGGACAGATTTGGAGACGTTGTCGCGCAAGGCTGACGCGGCTCTTTCTCAGGCCAAGAAACTCGGACGCAACCGCCAGGTTTCTTTCGATGAGGCGATCGGGCGGGACGTTGCATCGCGCTGGCAGCTTGAGACCGAACTCCGGTCGGCCCTGCGCGGCGGGCTGCTGGACCTGGCCTATCAATCGCTGGTGTTCAGTGACGACCATCGTCTGGCCTCGGTCGAGGTTTTGGCCCGGTGGACCCACCCGGTCCTCGGCCAGGTGCCCCCGGCGCTCTTCATCCCGGTCGCCGAAGAAATCGGGATGATCTATGAGCTCGAGGAGTGGGTCCTTCGTACTGCGGCCCTCCAGGGGGCTGCCTGGCGCCGCCAGGGACTCTTGGATTGCCGCCTGTGCGTCAACGTTTCGCCGCTTGAATTCCGCAAGGGGGACCTGGGCCGGCGGGTCTCCGAGATTCTCGGTCAGACCGGTCTCCCTCCCGGTGGGCTGGAACTCGAGATCACCGAGGGAGTCGTGATGACCGATCCCGGACACGCGCAACTCCAGATCGCGGAACTCCGCGATCTCGGAGTGTCGGTTTCAATCGACGATTTCGGAACAGGATTCTCTTCGCTGAGCTTGCTCAGTTCGCTCGGCGTCGATCGCCTGAAGATCGACCGTTCCTTCGTTGCCAGAGCCGCCGGCAGCATTCGCGAGCAAGGCGTGCTCGCCGGCATTGTCCAGATTGCCCGCGCCTGCGAGATCGAAGTGATCGCCGAAGGAGTCGAGACCGGGGAGCAGGAGGCGATGCTCAAGCGCCTGGGCTGCCCGGTCTTGCAGGGCTTCCTGTTTTCAAGGCCGCTGCCGGCAAGTGACTTCGAAGCCCGCCTTCGACAATCGGGGCGATAGACACTTACCCTCGAACTGCTTCGAAATTCCGAAGCAGAATCAAAGGGTAAGTGCGCTGTCAGCTCTCAGCTGTCAGCCCTGGCACCGTCGTCGGCACAACGCTACGTATAGCTAATGCCCGTTTTTGGCCCAAATAGAACTCGTCGAGAACGCTTTCCGGCTGATAGCTGACAGCTGACGGCTGATAGCTACCCGGCGGGCCGGTTGGTTCCATTTTGGTCCCGGCTCCGCCGGGTTAGTGTGCGCCCCATCACAACCAGGTTTTGTCCTTTCCCCGCTTCACACAGTAGAGACGGCCGCGAGAGGCGGCAGTCACAACGACCGAAACGAGGAGGACACCATGTTTTTGACCACGACCAAACCCCACACCGAAACCACCAACCCTCTGCATAGCATTTGCCTCGCAGTGTTGATCGCAGCGGCTGTGGTGGGTTCTTCCCACCAGTCCGAAGCGATCGGCCTGCTTTTCTACGGTCTCGAGGATGGGCAGGTGAGGGCCATGGACATGCTCACCACCGGCGATTCCGGAATTTCGATTCCCTCCGGCGCATTTTTCGGAACACCGCCCACACCGGCCACCGGCCGAAATATCGCCTACGACCCCAGTACCGATCTCTTGTGGTACTCAGCGTCGGACAACCACGTGCATTCCGTTGTGGTCAGCACCCTGGCCGCGGGACCGACCATCTCGGACATCAACGATGGGTTCTACGGCGCCATCCGGACAATCGCCATCGACCGGAATGCCCGCCGCCTTTACATCTCTAACTCGAACGGTAATGTCGAGGTCTATGAGCTGTATTCGAATACCAGGATGTATACCATTCCGCTTTCCGCCTTCGGTTACAGCGAACCCAATCCCGGCAATCGGCGACACCTCGCCGCCGACGCTGATGGTTTCCTCTGGTACGCCGCAGCTGATGGCGCCTTCAAAGAGTTCGATCCGTTTGAATACAATCCCCATTTCACCGGTCGGGAGATTCCGGTCAGCGAGCAGATCGAGACGGGGAATCCCGGGCAGGAGCGCTGTTTCGTGGCCGTACGCTGGCCCGCCGGACAGAACTACCTCTACTACGCATCTTCGGACGGTACCATCCGGACTGCCAATCTCGACACCCTGATGAATGTCAACATCACCTATTTGGCCTCATGGTTTTGGACCACGAGTAATCCCGGTGCCCTGCGGTCTCTTGCCATCGACCCCACCTGGACGCCCTCGGGTGATCCTCCGGCCGTGCCCACCGGAATCTCGGCAACTGACGGCCTCTATCTGGATCGGGTGTGGATCAACTGGAACGCCGGCGCCAATTTTCCCACCTATCAGCTGTTCAGGCGTGAGCCCGGCGATGGCGACTGGACCTTCTGGATCACAGCATTCGGTCCCGAAATCGACGACACGTGGGTTGTGCCGGGCGTGATCTACGAGTACGCGGTCAAGGCCTGTAATCAATGGGGTTGCAGTGATCTCAGTACCGATACCGACACCGGGTATGCAGCGGTACTCTCGGCGCCAACCGGGCTGACCGCCACTGAAGGAACTTTGCTCGACCGGGTCCGGTTGGTTTGGGATGCGGTTCCGGGCGCCAACGGCTACCTGCTTGGGGTGAATCCCTATGACGGCGGAGTCCCCTACACAGTTTGGGTTGACGGGACCACATACGACGACATGGACGCCCTGCCGGCAGGTTCGCTCTGGGAGTACTGGGTATACGCCTGCACCGACCCCTCATCGTGTTCGGGGAGTTCCGGTTCGGTGTGGGGTTGGATCGGGACCTTCATCTTTGTCGATGGTTTCGAATCCGGCGACCTATCGGAGTGGAGCAGCGTGGTGCAGTAAACGCTGAAATTGGTCAAATACGAGGGCGGGCGCTTCGGCGCCCGCCTTGGTCGTTCTCGACTCTTTTTCGGATTGCTGGTACAACAGATCAAGAGGATCCAACAATGACTGACGAGCACGAAGTGGTAGGAGGCGTGACCGAGTTGCTTCACGCCTGGAACGACGGTGACGTCGAGGCTCTCAAGGGCCTGATGCCGATGGTCTTTGCGGACCTCAAACGAATGGCGCGGCT
>DAOWGJ010000140.1 GCA_030637505.1 Holophagae bacterium | reverse complement strand
TGGTGCTAAATTAGAAGCTTGATGACGGCAAGGACGATAACTGAGGCGACAAACCACCCGGAGATTCGGTCTGCCAGTCGGACAATTGGGGCCTTTCGCCGGGCCCCGTCTTCGACAAGGCGCATCAGGCGACCGACCCGGGTCTCTTCCCCGGCCTCTTCGATTTGAATTCTCAGTGGCGCACTCAGGTTGATGGTTCCTGCGTGGACTTTGTCGCCTTCGGTGACGTTCTCCGGCCGGCTTTCTCCGGTCAGGAGAGAACGATCCAGGCTGGAGCGGCCCCGGACGACTATGCCGTCACCGGCCACGGTGTCGCCTGCGAGAACTTCGATGATCGATCCCTTGCCGAGAGCCTCGATCGGAACCTCCCGAACGCCGTCGTCCTCCACCAGACGGGCGGTCGAAGGTGAAAGTGAAAAGAGGAGTTCCGAAGCTCCGGCGGCGGCACGTTGCTGGTTCTGCTGAATGTAGCGGCCGACCAGAAGCAGGAAGATCAGTGCGGTCACCGACTCGAAATAGATTTCGCCGCGGTCGAAGACGATGTTGAAACTACCCTGGAGGAACCCCGCGAGGATGCCGACGGCGATAGGGAGGTCCATGTGGAGGGTGCGTGTCTGCAGGGCGCCGACCGCGCCGCGGAAGAACGGCCGCGCGCACCAGCCGACCGACGGGAGGGTCAGGAGCAGGCTCAGCCAGCGAAAAACCGCTCGGTACTCTGGCGAAATACCGTGAAAATGGCCGCCGTAGAGGGCGAAGGCCAGGAGCATGACATTGCCCGCGAGGGCGCCGGCAACGGCGATCCGAATCAAGAGGGCGCGGCTCTCCTGCCTGGCGAGGTCTCTCGTCGATGACCCCCGGAAGGGGTGTGGTTGGTAGCCGATCCCGTCGAGGAATCGTGCAATCGTTGAGAGGGGGACCTCGGCCGGATCCCAGGTGACGATGGCCAGGGCTCGTCCGAAATCCAGGCGAATTTCGACGACTCCCGGCAAGGCGACCGGGATTCTCTCCACCAGCCAAACACAGGCGGCGCAGTGGATGCCTTCGAGGTAGAGTTCGACTGTCGCCAATCCGTCCGGCAGGCCCGTCACGTACCTTGCGAAGAATGCGGGGTCGTCGAAATCTGAAAAGGCCCTGCCGGAACTCTTCGCAGGCTGAGCCTCCTGATCCAGGCGTTCCCTCAAGCCGTAGAAACCGCCGAGCCCGTGGTCGTGGATGATCTGGTAGGCCAGACGGCAGCCAGAGCAGCAGAACTGCAATTCGGCTTCTGCATCAACCAGCCCGGCAGGGACCGGAAGGCCGCAGTGGTCGCAGAGGATCGTTTCGTTCACGGGGAGGAGGGTAGCTGAGTGGCGGGAAAATTTCAGGTGTCGTGAGGACCATCTTTGGTTGACGCGGCACTCCACTTTCACAGCGCACGATGAGGCTTGACAGATCAAGGGTCGAGGACCATATTTAACTTGAGTTCAACTCAATCAGAAACTCTGCAAGGCGTGGATCACTGTGGTTTGGCACGTGAAGGGGGTCAGAAAATGAAAGTGTCGGTTTCAATAAGTGTGTTGTCGTTCGTGGTGATGGCTGTTGTGCTCGCGATCCCGGCAGGATCCGCAGCCTCTGTCGGCGAGTGGAATGCAACAGGGCCCGGTGCCGGGTATATGAGGACATTGGCAACCGACCCGGATGACACCGAGGTCGTGTATGGGGGAACCTGGAGTGGCGGCGCCTTTAAGAGCACAAACGCCGGCATAAGTTGGAGCCCGCTTTCCGGTCTCCCGGCAACGGTATCGGTGATCATCTTCGATCCGGCGGACCATTCATCGATCTACGCGGGGGCCGCAAACGGCCTCTACTCCAGCCACGACGGCGGGGCGACCTGGACCGCGGTGGGCTCTGAACTCTCTTCCGAGTGGGTACAAACTCTGGTCATTCCGGTCTCGGCTCAGCAGAACATGCTTGCGGGTACCCGGAATGGTGTTTTCAGGAGCACCGATGGCGGGGACACTTGGGTACCGGCCAATACAGGCATGGAGGTCAATGTTGTCAACGCCCTGGCTGCTGAGTCCGCTAAACCGGAGGTCGTGTATGCGGGGACGCAAAGCCATGGAATTTACAAGACATTGGATGGAGGCTCCAACTGGACCGAGGCCGCCAATGGGCTCTCCGGGAGCGTGGTCTACTGCATCGTGATCGATCCGGCGGATTCCAACCGCCTGTACGCAGGAACCTGGAACGGCGGTGTGTTCGTGTCCGCCAATGGCGGGGCCGACTGGACGGCGGCGGGAACCGCTCTCGGCGGCGCTTACGTGCCTGCCCTGGCCATCGATCCGGCACCCCCTCATGCCATCTACGCCGGCACGGAGGGCGGCGTGTGGGTCAGTACTGATGGCGGGGCGACCTGGCTTGAGCAGGTCGTCGATCAGCCCTTTGATATCGTCTCGGCGATCGCCCTCGACCAACAGGGCGCAGTCAACATGTTGATAGGGACCAACGGGGCCGGAGTCTTTCGATCGACCGATGGGGGTGCTCACTGGAAGGGTTCAAGCGCCGGCCTTGTCGCGAGCCAAATTGTCTCGCTGGCGGTGCCCAAAGCGCACCCGGCCACGGTGTATGCGGGGCTCTTGGGGGCGGGAATCTACCGCAGCGACAATCGCGGTCTGTCATGGGCCCGTGTAAGTTCCGGTCTCAGCCACGGATCCGTTCCAGCGCTTGCCGCGGACCCCTTTGACCCAGACACCGTCTACGCCGGCACGTTGCGCGGCCTCTATCGCACGGTCAACGGCGGAGTTTCCTGGATGGAAGCGAGCGGAGGGCTCTTTCCCTCCTCAAGGGTGAACGCGCTCAGTGTCGGTGGACCGACCCCTGGGATAATCCTTGCGGGAACTGACGATGGTGTGTTCCGGAGCACGGATGGAGCTGTCTCATGGAGCGCCGCAAACTCCGGCCTCTTGGACCTCTGGGTCCTGGAGGTCGTCATGAGCCTCTCGGATTCGACACGGGCGTATGCAGGGACCAACGACGAGGGGATATTCAGGTCCGATGACGGCGGGTTGAGTTGGCATGCAGCGGGCACCGGGCTGGATGCCGGCCGCATACGCTCCCTTGCGGTCGACCCCGTCGATCCCGACACCGCCTATGCGGGATTGGTCGCAAGCGTCTTCAAGACGACTGACGGGGGCCAAAACTGGGCTGAAGCCGATTCGGGTCTCCCTAGCCGTGCTCCCGACAGCCTGGTCTTCGATCCGGTGAACCCTTCCTTGATCTACGCCGGCGGTTCCGGTGTGTTTCGCTCGGACGACGGCGGCGCCGGCTGGAGCGCCGCGGGGATCTGGCGTACGTCTGCCTGGGTCGAGGCAGTGGTGCTTGATCCGGTCGATGGGCGCACCGTGTATGCCGGCAGCTACGGGGCGGGTGTGCAGGTCCTCACGCTGCCGGGCCGGCCGCTGTGGGTGCCGGTCGTCACCCACGCGCCGGGCTTGAACAGCAGTTCCTGGCGATCTGACGTGTGGGTGCTCAATCCGGGCGATGAAAACACAACGGTCGCTCTGAAATTCCACGGGGATTCTGGGCCCATCGAAGGCTCCTACGCCTTGGCAGCGAATTCACAGGTGGCATTTACCGATGTTGTCGACTTACTCGGGGGCAACGGCTCCGGAGCACTGGAGATTATTTCCGACGCGGTTCTTTTTGCTGCATCGAGGACCTACAACGTCTCAGGAGGCGGCACCTTCGGACAGAGTTATCCCGCCACTGATATCTATCAAGCACTCCTTCTCGGAGAATCGGCCGTGCTCCCACAACTTGCTGAAGATGAGGGTTTCCGTACCAATATCGGCATGGTGAACATCGGGGAAACACCCGGGACCGTGAATCTTGAACTCTTCGACGGTCTCGGGACCCTGCTGGCGACGTTGGCAATCCCGCTGCAGCCGGGGGAATGGCGCCTCGAGGTCCGGCCATACTGGGAGGAGGCCGGAATATCCGACCTTTCGGACGGGTGGGCTAGGGTAAAGGTTCAGGATGGGGAAGGCATCGTGGCACTGGCGTCGGTCGTCGACAATATCAGTGGAGACCCGACCAGCATCAATATGGCGCGGCCGCCGGCATCAGATGGAAGTCCCAATTGGATACCTGAGGTGACCCACGTGCCGGGGCTCCACCAAAGCCAATGGCGGTCCGATGTGGCGGTGCTGAATGTGGGAAAGCAGACCGCCCCGATCACCCTTCGTTACTACGGCAGTGAAGGCCCCCTGACCTTGCAGGAGATCATTGGACCCGGAGTTCAAGAAGTTCTGGGGGATATTGTTGACTCCTTCGGTGTCTCCGGCTCCGGAGCACTGGAAGTCATCAGTACACAGCCGATGGTTGTCTCGTCTCGGACCTACAACCAATCTTCGGAGGGAACCTACGGTCAGAGTCACCCCGGAGTTCATTCCGAGGTCGCTTTACACATCGAGGAATCCGGCTATCTCCTGGGTCTGGCCGAAAACCAAGATTTCAGAACGAACATCGGATTTACCAACCTCTCAACCTCCGAAGCCACCGTCGGGCTCGAGCTCTTTACCGGTGTTGGAGACAAGGTCGCTGGGTACTCCGTCGAACTCGCACCCGGCGAGTGGCGCCTCGAAGTGCGGCCGTTTGTTGAGGCGGCCGGTTTGACCGACCTCGATCAGGGATTCGCCCGAGTTACGCTGGAATCCGGCGAGGCGATCATCGTGCTCGCCTCGGTCGTTGACAACCGGACCAACGATCCCACGACGGTGGCTCTGGTGCAGTAGGCCGGGCCATCCCTGTCTCCTAAAACGGATGGGTGCCACGATGGGTGCCACCACGATGGATGGGTGCCACTGATCACAACCTCACAACTCCATTGGAAGACTGCCGTGATGCATGCACTGGGAACGACGATAGCATCGGTGTCTGGTCCGACCTTCCCGATGTTATGGCGAACGGGTGGTCCTAGCTGTGGGGGAGCCATCCCCTTGGTTCTTGCCGACTGCACCTGCCGCTGTTTCCCAACGCGGTCCGTGGCTCTGGCTTTGAGAATTATCACCGGCCTTCGGGAGCGCCTTCGGCACTCCCGCTGGGTGCAATTTCCTCAAGGGTGACTCATCGAGGACGGGGGAGCACGGCCCTTGAGGAAAATGACCTCGGCGGCCTCCGGCGTTGGCGAAGACTCGGTCTCTGCTTGCTCGCCGCAGGGGTATCACTCTTCCCATGATCCGAAACCCCTGCCGTTTCGGATCTTCTGCTTGAGCATGGGTGCATGGGTGCCACTGATCAGTGGCACCCATGCAAATTTACTTATGAATTCTTTATGAATTTCTCGGAGAGCTCCCTGTCTGTTAGAGTTCGATCAAACGCATGGCACCATCAGTTCTTCATCCGGTACCGCGTCACACCATTTTATCGGTGGTTCTGGCGGCCGCGCAAATCGTCTTCGCCGTCGCCGTTGCGTCCCGGCTCGGGGTTCTGTCTGCGTTCGATCAGGTCATCTTCTCGACTTCGGACAGTCGAGGCTATCTCTCCCTGGCAGAATGGATCTGGAGACAGGACGACGGTGTCAATACCAGGATGTTTCTGCTTCGGCCGTTCGTCTACCCCACGTTTCTTGGTTTCAGGGTGTTCGTGGGTGACTACGGCATCGCCCTGCTGCAGCTTTTCCTGAACGCCTTCTCGACCGCCCTCGTGTTTCTCTCAGCACGCAGAATGGCCAGGAGTTCCATCATCGCGATGGTGGCCACTTGCCTGCTCGTTACCAACCTCACGTTCGGGCTCATCGCGTTTCACGCGCTGACCGAGACCTTGGCGATTTTCCTCCTGTCGGTCCATCTTTTCTTTCTGGTTCGCCTGCTGTCGACCAAGGAGAGATCGGTCTGGGATCGATTCGGAGCAGGATTCTCGATCTCGCTTGCCGTGTGCACGAAGCCGGCGGTCTTGATCTATTGGTTGTTCCTGGCCGTGGTTGCTCTTTGGTCGGGGTGGCGGGCGATTCGCCGAGACGACGAACACAGAGACGATGGTCCTGGAACCATCCGGCGGTCGGTGGCGAAGATCGGCTTTCTTTTGATCTTGGCCAGTCCTATCTTCGTCCAGCTGGCATTGACCCGGGTGTTGACAGGAAATGCCGTCATCTCGGTGGCCGGCAGGATTGCCATCGAAGGGCGCATCTTCCCTGCGGTGTATGGAACCGCCACATCGGGAACGTTCCTCGTTCACGGCGACGAGCGAGCCAAGCGAGCCGAGGCCGCCTACCCGACCGTGCGCGACAAGGTGAGGTATCTGGTCCACAACCCCGTAGCGACACTGAAGGTTCTCAAGACCACGATCTGGGACAAAAACTGGCGGACCCAGTCGAGCTTTACGCGACACCCGCCATCGGTCGTCGACGACAGGACGCCGGCAAGACGCCTGACCCGGATTTCAGGGGCCGTGAATTGGGTTTTTTCGTGGATTCACCTTGCGTTTCTTCCACTCTGGGTGTTTTCGCTGGCGGTCATCGCCGGTCGTGAGTCCGATCGGTCTCTCTTGGTGCTTCTGGCGGCGCTCACATACTCATTGCTTCTGGTTTCCGGGTTGAGCTTCAGTCAGGGCGATCGGTTGATCCTGCCGGCGATGCCGGTGTGGATCGTGCTGTACTCGGCGCTCTTTTCCAGGATGTGGCGTTGGATCTGCGCCTCGATCTCTCAATAGAGAGTGACCGACGACCAAGGGATTCGACCGAGGACATCGGGAACAGCTGATGGGTGCCACTGATCACAACCTCACAACTCCATTGGAAGACTGCCGTGATGCATGCACTGG
>DAOWGJ010000390.1 GCA_030637505.1 Holophagae bacterium | reverse complement strand
TGCAATTCCAGCGTCCCCGTGGCCAGTTGAGTGCCTTCGGGGTCGAGCAGATCCAGGGTCATCGATGCACCCTCAGCACCCGCCAGTGCATAGAAGTTGGTCCTGAACATCTGGCTGACATGACTCAAGCCAACGATGTCGGACGTATTTCCTATGGTCGTCGCCGCCTCGACGGGTACCCCCTCGAAGCCCTGGCCGAAGGTCTCATCCCCGTCGACCGAGAAGATCCTCGAATTGACGACGACCTCGGCGTCGGCCGTCACCCTGAAGGCGCCGAACGCCTGGTTCAAACCGAAATCCTCACTCAATACATCCGTCATCACCAGGGTCTCTCCGGGCTCCAACGAAAACCCTACCGAAATCGGATTGGTATTGGCCTGGCCGCGAACCAGCCAGTACACCGAACCATCGACCACCACCTCACCCGGATTCATCACATAAAGATCGGTCACCCAGGCGCCGCCCCGTCCCGCGGCCGGCACCAAAACGTCAGTCCCAGGATTGAGGGCTTCAACCGGCATAAC
The DNA here is from genome assembly GCA_030637505.1 of Holophagae bacterium. Lineage (GTDB taxonomy): Bacteria > Acidobacteriota > Thermoanaerobaculia > Thermoanaerobaculales > Sulfomarinibacteraceae > DAOWGJ01. The sequence continues at coordinate 5,538 of DAOWGJ010000390.1, read as the reverse complement.
CGATCCGATCAACACCACGAGGCAGAGACACAGAATTGAAAGGCGCATCATTCCTCCATCGAAAAATACTCAATCGACGCGCAACACGGGAATTTACCCCGGACAGCCACGCCGGTCGGCACGAGAGTACCCGAGATTCCAAACGAGGTACACCATGGCATATTTGTTGATATCGAAACACTTTCTCAAAATAACCCCAAAAAATAGGACAGCTTGACAATATCGGCCTGGATCACGGTATTCTCTCTCCGCACCGAGTCGGAATCTTCCGGGCCCGGCTCGCCAAGGAGACCCCATGGCACAGACTGACTCCCCATCCATGTTCCCCTCCGGCTTTTTAATCCGGGGCACAATCCTGGTAACAGTCGCCCTCCTCTGTCTGGTGGGTATCGCTCCGGCCGCCAGCCCCCCGGACTTCAAGCTCAAGGAAATCAACGGGAAGTGGTTCTCCCTCAGCGACCACCTCGGCAAGGAGGTGATCTACGTCAGTTTCTGGGCAACGTGGTGCGTTCCCTGCCGGCGCGAGATGCCCCATCTCCAGAAGATGGCCGATGATTTCGAGGATCAGGGTTTTCTGGTCGTCGGTGTCAACACCGACCCCCCGGCGACAAAAAGCAAGATCAAGCCCTACCTCAGGCGGCTCAAGATTACCTATTTGAACCTCCTTGACCCGAACAACAACGTCCTGGACAAGTACAACCCCACGCGGGAACTCCCCTACGCCGTCCTGATCGACCGCGAAGGCAGCGTCCATGAGGTCTTCCCAGGCTATCGGGCCGGCGATGAGATCCGCCTGCGCAAAACCGTGCAAACACTGCTCGACGGAAACGTTTCCGAACACGATCCGGACCCCGGAGAGTAGCCGGATGAAACGGTGGATCATCGCCCTCGCGGTTGCTGGGTCTGCAGCAGTTGCCGGAGCTCAGACTGAAGAGACAACATCCACTCCGTCCTTCAGGCTCTTCGGACAGACAACCTCATACCTTGAACTCAACGAGTCCGAAGACGGCAACTCCGACGAGGATTACACCAAGTTCAAACAGTTGTTGAACTTCAACGTCGAATGGTCGAAGTGGACGGTTGGGGTCCAGGTCGATTATCTCTACTACTCCGATCCCGACCTGGCTGACCGCCTGGACCTCGACCGGCTCCGTGACACCTGGGAACTGCGCAGGTACTACGTCGATTACACCTCCGATCATTTTCAGGGACGTCTGGGGACGTTTTTCTCCTCCCTCGGGCGGGGCCTGACCCTCTTTGTCCAGAAAAATGAGGCCCTGGGTTTCGACGAACCGATCCATGGCGGGACGGCTACGGTCACCTTCGACCACATCGACGTCACCGTGCTTGGCGGCAACGTCACCGAGCCGGTCCTACAAAACCAGTACAACCGCAAGTTCGAGGACACCGTCTGGGGAGGACGCATCCTGGCCCGGCTACCCCATGATTTCTACTTCGGGGGATCGTTCGTTCACTCCGAACTGGACCGTTTCTTCCCCGAGGGCGTCGATGACATCGAGGTATGGTCGCTCGAAGGTGGCGGCGCCGAGATTGCTGGAGTTCTCGATATTCACGCGGAGTGGGCCGAAATTGAGAAAGTCGAGGCCCTCGGAACCAAGGAAGGCTACGGAGGCTACCTTTCCGTTGCCTCCTACTTCGGCCCGTTCACCATCCTTGGGGAGTACAAGGACTACTGGAATTTCCAGTACCGCTACAATTCGCCCCCCAATGCCGGAAGGTCGATCGAAAGCTACAACCATAACGACGTGAGAGGCCCGCGTTTGTTTGTCTCGGCGGACATCCCTTCGATCGGGGCCATCCTCTCGGGCAGCTACGCCTGGTTCGACTCCCACAAGAAAGAAACCTCCCTCGGCGGAACCGACGGTGATCAACAAGACGAGTGGTACGTCACTCTGGAAGAAATGGCCGGACCGGTCTACTTTCTTTCCAGCTACTTCAACCGTCACTGGAGCAACCGCAAGATCCGGCAGGAACACATCATCGCCGACCTCCATCTCAGCACCGGTGAACGCAAAGAAATCATCGTTGGTTATGACAAACGCCTGGAGAAGAGTCCCTACTTCTCTCTGGCGACACATCGGTCGTACGCTGGTTATTCGCTGTCTCCATACGGAGTGTTCTCGGTTCGTTATGCGTGGGAAGAAAAGAGCAGTTTCGGCACCGACGACTTTTGGGGAGCCGAGTTGGAATACCTCCCTACTCCATCAATGACCCTGAGGCTGTTCGGCGGCAGCGATCCCGGCGGTTTGATCTGCGCCGGAGGACAATGCCGGGTCGAACCCCGGTTCAAGGGCTATAAGGCGACGTTCAGTTGGCGGTTCTAGAATTCTATCTCACCAATGTCCGGCTGAAAGGCGCTCTCAGGTGCTGAGGCCTTGGACATTTTCCTCCGGCAGGCTTAGGCTTTCATCCGAGCGATGCCCGGAAGGCAGAGTTTTTCATCGAAGGAGTGGCTGATGACTCGAGGAAATCAACTTGGAATTGTGCTCGCGGCGGCCGTCGCCATAGGGGCGGCATCATCTGTTCTCAACGCAGCGGAGCGCATCGTCCTCGGAGAATATTTCACCAGCGTGTATTGAGTGGATTGTGCGACCACGGGTCCCGTGGTCTCAGATTTGGTCGACCAGAACCCTGAGCGGTTTGCCGCAGTCACATACCATGTTTTCGACGACTTCACCGTGCCATGGGGGCAGGACCGTTTCGACGACTTTTATTCTATTGCCACCACACCGACCCTGATGTTCGACGGGTGGCTCAGCTGTCCGATCGGTGATTACGGCGCCTGCCTGGACCAAAATCTCCCCATGGCGACTGATGTCACCATCGACCTCATCGGCACGGAGGTGTCCGGATCAACCTGGGACATCGGGGCAAATGTCTGCGTCGAGACAGGAGGTTCCAACAAGAACCTCCGGATCTATATCGCAGCAACCCTCAACCACCCTGACCTCCCCTCCTATTCTCGAAACGTGTTGATGCAGGAGGCCGTAACCGAGGATATCTCGGTGTCTGCCGGAAACTGCCGCACGGTCACTCAGACCATTGCCTTTGACAGCGTCAGCTGGTCGAATCAAAACGAAATCACCATCATCGCCTGGGCACAGGAGCCGACCGATACCGGACCGGCGGACGTCCACCAGGCGGCGATCATGGGCTGGCCCTTCCCCGAGGGCGAGGACGCCGTGCTGACGGACATCGAAATCACCCCGTTTACCGCTGTGTTGGAGGTCGGTCAGACCATGACCTACACCGCGACCGGCAAGGACCAGAACGGCGATGATTTCGAGCTGACCGATCCGGTGTGGTGGACGACCGGTGACGGGTCCGGCACATTCGACCCGGAGCGCGGAAGCACTACTCCCGAACTGACGGCCGACTACCCTGGTGACACCAACATCATCTGCACCCAGGACGGCATCACCGGACGGGCAACACTCCGCATCACAGGCGATCCGCCGGAACTCAGCTCGATTGCGATCTCCCCTGTCTCGGCCGAAATGGAAGTTGGTCAAAGCAGGACGTACACGGCAGTCGGCTCCGATCAATACGGTGACGAGTTCCCTCTCGGTGATCCTTCATGGACGATCACTGGGGATGGATCCGGGACCTTCGATCCGGCAACCGGAAGCGCCGCTCCGCTGTTCACGGCAACCCGCCCGGGCACGGCGGCAATCGTCTGTTCGGATGGGGAGATCTCCGGGCAGGAGACCGTCGTCATCACCGGGGACGCACCCCAACTCACTGCGATCACCCTCAGCCCCGACTCGGCGACGATCGTCCAGGGCCGCACCCAGACCTTCAGCGCATCGGGAACGGACCAATATGGCGACCCGTTCACCCTGGACGGACCTGCGTGGAGCATCAGCGGTGAGGGTGACGGCACCTTTGCTCCCCTGACCGGCACTGTGACAACCCTGACCGCCACCGTCCCGGGATCCTCCGTGGTCACGGCCGAGGAGGACGGCGTTGAGGGCACAGCTTCGGTCGAAATCACCAGCGAGGGACTGCCCAAACCCCGAAGGGTCAAGGCCCGACATACACCGTAAGGTTCAAACAAGCCGCCTCGAAAGAGGCGGCTTTCTTTTTTTGGTCGACAAGAAAGCAAACCGCAGATTGCGCAGATGAACGCAGATCATGAGATGAAGGTGGGAACGCCCTTTTCCGATCAATCCAATAACTGACTTGGGTTGCCTATCTGCGTAAATCCGCGTTATCTGCGGTCTCTCTCATGCGTGACCTGTTCTGACTGGGGTTGCTCCTCCTGCCCTGGCGCCCACAGTTCGCAGCGAAAAAATGAGCGGCGCCGAAGCGCCGCTCTTGATTGAAATCGTTACCCGTCTTTATGGCGTCGACGAGGACCAGGCCGCCAAGCCGCCGGACTCGAAGCCGTCCGAGAAGAGGCCGCCCTGCAGCCAAAACACCGCGGATTCCATCAGGGCTGCACGATCTGCCGGGTTGTCGATGGCCTCGAAGCCGAAACCGAGGTAGACGACCAGGGCTCCCGATGTGCTGTCGATGGAGCGCACCGCACCACAGTAGTTGCCAACGTAGTTGAAGATCTCCGCTGCGTCAGCATCGAAGGCCGCAATCTCCTCCGGGTAGGCCTGGTTGTTCGCGCCGTCACCGCCCGCGATGTGCAACTGAAGCCCGTCACTGACCGGATCGTCGACGACACCGTCGAGGTCCATGATGTTGGTGTCGTCCCTGATGTAGCTGGCGTGCAGGTAGTTGTTGAGGAAGGCTATGCCGGAAGCGCCGGAATAATCCAGACCCCACCCAATGTCCTGCCCGGTGATAAACAGGCTATTGCCGTCATCCAGGTAATCGGACAAGAAGGCAACGTCCTCCGGACCGGGGTACCCGGGTCCCGCGCTCCAAACCAGAAGAGAAAATGTCTGCGCGACCTCGTCCGTCAGCCCGCCCTTGGCGAGATCCCATACCCCGTATGAGATCCCGTTGCTGTCGAAGGCCGCTTTGAAGTAGTCCTCGTAGGTCTCGCCACCGTCGTCGTCGACGAGGAGAACGTCGATGTCGTTTGTGAAATACGAGAACGGCACTGTGACATGAGAGCCGTTGCCCGTGGAATCCACCTGAAAGTGATAGTTCATGAAACCCGGGGAGGTCGGCATCACCTTGACGTAGTACTCAGCTGAGCCGTCGTTGGCCAGACTGAAAGGCATGGCCGTCGAGTAACAGTTGTCAAGATCATCACAATACTGAACCGTCCACCCGGCCGGCGCCTCGTCGATGATGAGGTTGGCTGTGTAGTCGTCGGCCAGCCCAAGATTGAGCACAGTAAAATGTTCGCTGGTGTAGGTTCCCGATGACTCGCCGATCTTCAACCTGGAAAACGGCGCCATGGCCCGCACCCTGTAGTCGGGAACCGGCTTGCTGGAAGCGGCGGTGCGCAATTGCACCAGTAAGAAGGTGCTGAATTGTGTCAACGGAGCATTTAGCGACCGGTGGCGAGAGATCACTGAGGCCAATGGCAAAGCCAATGAAACGTTGGAAGTGGAG
>DAOWGJ010000407.1 GCA_030637505.1 Holophagae bacterium | reverse complement strand
GTGGCAGCGCTTTCTCGATTCACTCGCTCAACGTACGCCAAGTACGCCTTCGCTCGGTCATCTTGCGAGAACGCCAAATCTCACGGTGTCTTGAGCCTCTCGCGACGACCCGTGGTGAGAAGATTGGGCTAGCCGGTGAATGACGAGCCTTCATCACGCCTCTTTCTGATTTGCGGCCGGGTCCAGGGTGTAGGCTTTCGGCATTTTGTGTGGAGAACGGCCATGGAACTTGGGATTCGGGGATGGGTCCGCAATAGGGACGACGGCAGTGTCGAAGTTGCCGCGTGGGGTTCGGAAGTTCAGCTCGAGACCTTGAGCGCCGCCCTTGGTCAGGGACCTCGGTGGTCCAGTGTCGATGCGGTGTTGTGTGATCGGCCACCGGAGACCCAGGCTCCGGCCGGGCAGTTCTCGATCAGGAGTTGAAATGCAGTGGTTCGGTGAGACTCCGCCCCCTTCCGTTTCCGGACCTCTCGGTCTGGTGATCGAAAAGGCCCTGGAGCAGGGCGCTCCTGCGCCGCAAGGCCTGGTGTTCCTCGACCGGGATGACCGTTGGCGGGAAGCGGGCACCTGTCTCTCCTTGGCCGAGCGCAGGGGCTGCATCGCCGTGGCCCTTGACGATGAGGATCTCGTGGCTGCCGCTCGGCTTTCGATCGGGGGAGGTGCGCTGCTGCCGCCGTCCCTGTTACGTGTCTCGGCGGCCTGTCGTGCCGCCGGCGAGGCCTCCTCATTGCGATCGTGGACTGCGTGTCCCGAGGTCGTCGCCGAGATCGGCCGCAGCAAGGATCATCTGCGGGTCGGGCTTCAGCCACATGGGATATGGAAGGCAATGGTCGGTTTTCGGGGGCAACTGGAGCTGCTGACGGCATTGGCGGTCGCCCTCGAGCGACCGGCGGTCATTGGTCCCGGCCCGTCGCTGATGCTCACCGGTGTGGATGGGGTCGCGATCAAGACCGCCTGGGAGAACCTGGAGGCTCGGCCTCAGTGGGCTGCTGGGAGTCGCTACCTGGAAATTGGAGACTCAAATCTTGGAGTGACCGACTGCCTCGAAAGCCGATCGTGGCCGGTCGCCCAATGGCCGTCGGGGAGGGTCGTCGCCAGATGGAATCTCGATGTGGCGCATAAGACCTGTCCCTGGCGATTGGAAACGGACGACGGGACGGTTCTTCGGGCGGAGGCGGTCAGCACCCGAAATGACCTGGGACGGGCGACAACCGACATCATTCGGGTTCACGGCATCCCGTGGTCCGATCTCGAGCGCGGAGGTTCGCCCGGTGCAGTGGTCGTCGAGGCCCTGGCACGAGAGGCCGATCGCTCAGGCCACACACTGTGGATCCCGGGAGTCTCCCGAAGAGCCGGCGCCGTCATCCGGGGTTGGGGCCTGGGCGTGTGGGTCGATGGTCCGGTTCTGGCCCCGCCGGGAGCTGTAAGCTAAGAGCTTTCTTACCTTCCTGCATAGAATTTAAGGCACGACAACAAGTTTCATCTGGTCGAGATTGAGGTATTTCCCGGCGGCGTCCTGGACCTCGGCGGGGGTCACGGCCGCCCTTTCGGCCGATGAAACCCGGAGGGTCGAGGCTTCACCTTCGAACAGCGCGCGGCCGAGGCGATAGGCCCGCGAGGCGGCGGACAGGCCGCGCAGCATTCGCGAACGCCGATCCCGGGCGGCGAAACGTAGGAGCTCCTCGGTTGCCGGCGGCTCAGCGCCGAGACCCTTGACGATCGTGCTCATCAGTTCCGAAACCCGTTCTTGATTCTCCGGCCGGGTGCCGACCCGGGCCGAGAGCAGCACCTCGTTGCCGGGAAGGTAACGAACGCCGGCCCCCAGACGGTAGGCCAGGCCTTCTTGTTCACGGATGACTGCGACCATACGATCGGAAAGGGCGTTGACGGTGACCAAGAACGCCGCTCGCTCCCCGGGCTCGACAGCCAGGCGGCGGCCCCACAGCATCGTCACCTGGGGAGCATCCCCGTCGGCGGCTTCGATATTGGTGGGCTGAGGGGTGGGGTAGGGCCCGCGTTGAGGCGTGCCTTGCCCACCGCCGCCGAAGAGGTCCTCGACGATCTCGAGGGTCTGCTCAACCGGCAGCGGCGAGGCGATCGTCAGGATGATTCGATTGGCTGCAAAATAGCCGTCCGGCCAGCGGCCCCAGGCTTCCTCCACACGAGCCTGGTCGGGCGTTTCTCCTTCGGGGCCGGAAACCGGTCGGGCCAGTGGATGGTCGGGTCCCAAAAGCGTGGTGTAGAGCTTGAGGCCGGCCAGCGCGCCCCCGCGATTTCCGGCGGCCCGTGACTGCTGGTGAGAGATCGCGGCGGCCTGCACACCCTCGGAGTCCCACTGAGGCTGACGGATCATCTCGGCCAGCAATTCCAGGGCCGGTTCGAGGCTCCGAGCCGGACCTTCAAGCCGGGCGTAGGAGAAATCCGGGACGTGGTAACGATCATCGAAGGGGATCATCGCCGAGTCCGCAGCCTTGAGTTCGACTCCCGCGCGCGCCAGGCGGCGTTCGATCTCGCGGCTGCCGCTGACGGAGGTCCCGGCGGGCAGGAGGCGGTGCATGAGGTCGGCGATTCCGGGGAGATCCTCGGGTTCACGAAGGCTGCGGTCGGCGACCAGCAGGTGCACGCCGAAGACCTCGCCACCGGCTTCGGGCAGGATTCCCAGGACGAGGCCGTTGGGAAGTTTCGTTACCCGGCTGCCGAAAGGCCCCTCGTCAAAAACGGTGGCAGTCTGCATTGATTCTGCTTCTTGCGCCTTGGCTAGAGTTTCACGCTTGGCCGGTCCCCCGGATCCAATCCAGGCCGCCCGCCGACGGACGGGCTCATTCGGGAGAACCAGCGCTGCGGTCGCCCGAACCGCATCGGGCGCCACCATCGGAGGATCAACGCTTTCGGCCAGCCCCTCCCGGGCGGTTGCCAGCGCCTCACCGTAGAACACGGCGGCGTAGTGAAGGCGCTGTCCGGTCAAGACGCGTTCGGCCTGCCAGGCACGCTGGAGGCGCACCACGTCCCCGTCGGTCGGTCCCGCGACGGCACTATCGATCGCGCCCAGGAGGCGAGGGACCAGGTCTTCGGCCGTGATTTCGGCCTTCGCCGTCACGTTGATGTTCAAGACGTCGCGACCGTAGCGAGGTTCGAGGGAAACAACTACGGAGGTTGCATATTCGGGTACCAGCGCAGTTGAAATAGGGCCGTCTGAATCTCCCAGCCAACGGGCAAGTATTTCCAACTCGGTTCGCCTGGCGCCGTCTGGGGCCGCGATGACCAGCGCCAGGCTGCCGCCCTCGGGACCTGATGCCTTCGGCGGTCCACCGTGACCCATGCCGCCCATTGACGGCATCCCGCCGCCACCGGCATTCTCGGGTGCCTCGACGGCCTCCCACTGGCCCCATCCGGCCCACTCGAGTGGATCATCGAATTTGGGCAGGGCGGGGGAGGCTTCAAGCGGCGCCATCGCGTCGAGAACTCCCTGGAGTTCGTCGACCGGGAGGTCTCCCGTGATCAGGATACGCCACGAAGACGGCCCATACCGGTCCTTCCAGTACTGCACAACCGTCTCGCGATCGGTGGCAGCGACCGTGGTCTCGAATCCGCCGACCGGTTGTTCCAGCGGTGTTCCACGCCACAGGGCACTGCGTAGACGTTCGTCCTTGACCTGGTCCGGGTTGGTATTGTCCTTGGCCAATTCCTCGAGGATGACCTTTCGTTCCTTCTCGTATGTCTCCGGAACGATCTTCGAGCGCGTCAGCATTCCGACCAGCAGCCGTGCAGTCGCCTGGGCCTCTTCAACCGGCGCCAGAGCGAAGTACACCGTCGCCTGATCGCGGGTGAAGGCGTTGATATAGGCCGAACGCATCTCAAACGCCTCGGTGACGCCACGCTCGTCGTAATCGTCGAAACCGTCGAAGAGCAGGTGTTCCAGATAATGTGACAGCCCTGCCATCTCCACCGGTTCATTCTGGGACCCGGCCGGTACGGCCACCGTGATCAGGACCGTGCCTGATCCGGGACGCGGCCAGAGCAGGGCCCTGGCGCCGTTGGGCAAGGTCCTCTCGACCGGCCCAAAACTTGAGCCCGCCTCATCCGAAGGGGACGTCACACCGCCGAAAGCGATGCCGGCGACACAGAGAGTCAGAAAGAAAACACCACAAACAACAGACGTCGTAGAAAATCTCATGGCGGTGATTATCGTCGAAAACTGCGCGGAGTGCCAGAGCTCGTTGACAGCGCATCGATTTTCTGAATTCTCCGCAGTTCACAACCGCTGCGGCCTTGGAACTCATTATCGTGGTGCTCTCAATCGCCCCGCACTTGACTAAGGTCAGCTAATGGGTGGCACCCGTTTGCAAACTGATTCTGCTTGCCCCTCCTGTGGTACGAGATCGGTTCAGTCGCTCCCAATCCATGATAGTTCGGCTGCCGGGAGTTTATTGGCCTGCGCCACGACTAATGACAGTACCGTGAGTGAGTGCCTCGATAAGAGGTCAATCATCAGGTTCAAGGCGTTGGCCGAGCACCCTCCCGATCGCCTGGGTGATGGCCGTTATTGACACGGGTTTGAAGATGATCTCACTGACTCCCTCTTCCCGGGCCTGTTCGAGATCGAGGCTTTCGCCGACCCCTGTGCACACGATGACTGGCAGATCTGGGCGAATCTTCCAGACTTCTCTTGCGAGATCGAGGCCGGTCAACCCGGGCATGATGAGGTCGGTGAAAAGGAGGTCGAAGGCGTCCGGAGATCTCTTGAACACCCCGAGTGCTTCATCTGCGCAGGAGTACCCGGCGACCTCGGCGCCCAACTTTTTGAGCATTTCGACGCCGAATCTCACTAACTGCTCCTCGTCGTCGACGAACAGGACGGTGAGGCCGTCTAATCCGCGGGTCGGGCTCGAGGGAACTTGCTCTTCATCCCGCCCTTCCTGGTCTTCCCCAGCAACCGGCAGACGGATGTGAAATGCAGCCCCCTTGCCAACTGCCGTTTCAACCCAAACCTCGCCGCCGCCGGCACTCACGATGCCGTGAACGCTCGCTAACCCGAGCCCGGTGCCCTCACCCCCTTTTCGGGTTGTGAAGTACGGCTCGAAGACTCGTTCGGCCGTAAACTCGTCCATGCCGGGTCCGGTGTCGCGGACCGACAGATGGGCGTACCGCCCGGGTTCGATTTCGGCGGCGGTCGCCGGATCGTTCTTGCCGACCTCCTCCTCGAGCAACCGCACCTCGAGGATGCCGCCTCTCTCGCGCATCGCCTGATACGCGTTGGTCACGAGGTTGATCATGACCTGTTGGATCTGTGCTGGATCGGCGAACACCGAACCGCAATCCTGGTCCAGCCGGTGCCGGATTTCGATGGTCGATGGCAAGGTGCTTCTGAGCATCACGAGGGTCTCCTTGATCAACGGGACCAAGGGAACCATGACTCGTTTTTGTTCGGCCTGTCGGCTGAAGGTCAGAATCTGGCTAGCCAGTTTCGCGCCACGTTTGCCGGCAACGACAATCTCGTCAATCGTGGATCTTACAGCAGACTCCTCATCAAGATCGTCGAGGGCGATCTCGGAGAAACCGAGAACGACTTGGAGGATATTGTTGAAGTCATGGGCGATGCCGCCGGCCAAGGTCCCTATGGCGTTCAGTTTTTGTGCCTGATGAAGCCGTTCTTCGAGTTCCACCTCGCGCGCCACGTCCCGTATCACACCCACCACGCCCGTGGTTTCACCGGTCACTGACTTTAGGGGGAGGTAAACCTCTGAGGTCAGCCGTTGCGCCCCGTTGGCGGCGGTGAAGGCGATGTTGGTCTTGCCGTCGGCGACCCCTGACAGGGCGCGTTGCATTAACTGATCGATTCCCTCTGTCGAAATGTGAGGAAAGAGATCCCACGGGTGCTTTCGTGCGGCAAGGATCTTCCCGCGATCCACACCCATGAGGCTCTCCATCGCCCGGTTCCAGTACTGGTATCTGAGGTCGGTGTCGAGGACGACGATCCCCTCGTTGATGCTCTCGACGATGCTTGTGTACAACACCTCGGTGCGCCTCCGAGAGGCGTCAGCCCGCCGCCGCTCGATCTCGGCCGCAGCCCGTGAGGCAAAGATCGAAAGCATAGACAGGAGGTCTTGCCCGGTTTCGGCCATCTCTTTGGTGTCGAGCAGGGCGAGCACCCCGACCGGTCTCCCGTCGGCCCCAAGGAGTGGCGTTCCGAGGTAGCTCTCGGCGCCGATATCAACGAGCATGTGGTCGTCAGGGAACATCGCCTGGATGTCCGCTGGATACAGGCACGCTTGCTGATCGATGACGTTGGCACATGGGGTGCCGGCGAGCCCGTATACAACGTTCTCCACGATTTCCCCATTGGTCCACACAGCGAGCGTCTGCACCTCATTGAGGTGCGGTTCGATGAGTTCACCGACGAACACGAAGTTGACTCCGAACGAGGTCGAAATGTGTTTCACGAGGGTGCGCAAGAACTCGTCGCCGATCGTACCCGAGGTGCCCTCGACGATCGACCGCAAAATCTGTTCGCTCTGTTGTTGGTGATGGAGGGCAGCGAGCCTTTCCTCCATTCTCCGCTGGGTCAACCGGACCAAGAACGCGAGCGCGATGCCGGCGAAGAAGATGCCGGAGGCGGCGAGAGGCGCGAGCCATGGAACCGTGAGCTTGCTCAGCGCCGCCTCTTCCTGGTAGAGGGTGAAGAGCCACCACTCATGTCCGGGGAGTACCTCCCTGGTGGTGGCCAGAACCGACCAACCATCAATCATGCCGGGTGTCCCGTCATCTGGACCGGGCGTTCTCTGCCCGAACCGATCGGAGAGCTGGGTCCTGACGTCGGCCGGGAGGTCGGGACAGCCGATCACGGTGTCGCAAGTCCCGACCAGCAGGTCCATGGTCTGGTAGCTGCCACGCTCGAGGTGATCCGAGATCGTCGCCACCGGGATCATTGCGGCGACGATGCCGGTGCGCTCGTTGTCCACGTGCACCGGGACCGAAAGCACGAGGCCCCGCTGTTGGTCGCCTCTGGCATCGGGCAAACACAGGTCAATCTCGGGGTTGAGGTGAAGGGCGGCACCGGGCGACTCCTTGAAGTATTGAATCACCTCGATCAAAATGGCGTACTCGTCGCTTTCGCGCTCGGGTGTGTGGACCTCGGCTTCGGTGAGGGTGCCTTCTCCCGACTCGAAGGTCATGAAGGGACGCTGAGTGCCGTCAAAGGTCGCTTTGGCGATGTAGAGCTCGGTCAGCCGCCACCGTTCATGCTCGAAGTCATAGAGGTCTTGGACTCTCTTTGCCGCGTCCTCTGACATCGCTTGTACCTGTGAGTTCCGGCTCACCATCAACAGGCTCGCCAACACGTCCGAGAAGTAGTCCTGGACACGATCGGCGGTTGCGGTCATGCTGACCCGATTCTGCTCCCGGATACTCACGCGGACGGCATTGAGCGCGTCCGCGCGGTCCCAGACGATCAGAGCTGCACCGAGGACCGAGGCGATGACGATCAGGAGTTGCAGCCGAAGGCCGAGCTGCAAATCGAGTCGCAGGTGTTTCAGAGGGTGATCTTTGGTGTTGGTATCCCGCAAAGTAATTCTCCGAGGCAGACCCCGAGTTTTAAAGTCTACCACCCGAGTGGTGAAGCCGGCATTTGCGAAGGGCTCAAGGGAGGGTTTTGAGCCCCGAAACTGATCTAGAATGGGACATCGAGGACGGGAGCCGGAGCAGGAGAGGTCCGGAATGCCCGAGAGCGGTTCGGGATCGGGCCGCGCGAATAGCGGCCGATCGCAGCTGTCGCTCAGGAGCCGGAAAAGGAGGCGGAACCATGATGAGCCAGAAGCACACGGTCCTGGTGTTGGATGACGACAGCGGGGTGAGGAGGGCGCTGAGTCGTTTTCTCGAGGGCCGCGGCTACACCGTTCTCCTGGCCGAAGATTTGGCGGAGGCCTTTGTGGTGGTGTCGGAGAGGCGCCCCGATGTGGCAATCTTCGACTACATGCTTCCGGATGGGACCGCTCTCGAGCTCATGGCCAAGCTCAAACCGGTCGAGCCCGATCTTCCCATCATCATCCTCACCGGTCATGGAACCATCGAGCTGGCCGTCAGGGCGATCAAGGAGGGCGCCGAGCATTTTCTCACCAAACCGGTGGAGATGGCTGCCTTGGCTGTGGTGATAAAGCGCGTCCTCGAAAACTCATTCAACAGGAAGAAACAGGTCGCGAGCCTGCGCAGGGTGCGGGTGAAACCGGATCCCTTCCTCGGCGTCAGCGCGGAGATCAAGGAACTCAGGGAGCAGGCGGAGAAGCTGGTGACGGTCGACAGCCCGATGCTCATCCTCGGCGAGACCGGCGCCGGGAAGGGTCTGCTGGCGCGGTGGTTCCACGACAACGGGCCACGCCGGTCGCATGCCTTCGTAGATCTCAACTGCTCCTCGTTGTCGCGAGATTTTCTCGAGTCAGAACTCTTTGGTCACGAGAAGGGCGCCTTCACGGGGGCGATGAGCGCGAAAATGGGTCTCATCGAGGTCGCTCACCGTGGGACCTTGTTTCTCGACGAGATTGCGGACATGGACGGCAAGGTGCAACCCAAGCTGCTCAAGGCCCTGGAGGAACTCCGCTTCAGGCGGTTGGGCGATGTCCGTGAGCGGGTGGTCGATGTTCGCCTCATCGCCGCGACGCACCAGGATGTGGCGCAGCTGGTTCAGGAGAAGCTCTTCAGGGCTGATCTTTACTACAGGATCAGCGCCTTGCCGATCAGGATTCCACCGCTTCGCGAGCGAGTCGAGGACATCCCGATCCTCGCCCGGCGCCTCCTCGATGCGTTTCACCTCGACAGGGGAGGGAAAGAGATTCATTTGACCGAGGAGGCGTGTCGGAAGTTGATGGCCTACTCGTGGCCTGGAAACATCCGAGAGCTTCGAAACATGCTCGAGAGAGCTTTATTGATGAGTGATGGCCCGGAACTCGATGCGCGTGACTTCAACTTCGAGGGGGCCCAACCGATATCAGGCCCGACAGGCTCGATGGGAATGACCCTAAAAGAGCTTGAACGAGCGCACATCGAGCAGATTCTGGAACGGGTTGAGGGGCGCGTGGCCGAGGCAGCCGAACGTCTCGGAATCTCGCGTAGCGCCCTGTATCACAAGATCAAGACCCTCGGGATCGGCGTGTCCGAAAGCTGAACCGATGTACGGATTCAGGACGATCCGGCCATTACGAAATCCGGACAAAAAGCCTTAACTTCCTTATTTTCAGTAGTTGAAACATTCGACTCTAGCTGGCACAGGTCTTGCTGCAAGTCGACGGCATGAGGCACGACGCCGGCCCAGCCGTTCTTGATAGCGACCAGTCACTGGTTGCAACGAGTGGTTTGCGACCGGTGATTTACGCCCATCGGGAGCGATCGCGTGCCGCAGGTAAGGGGGAACCATGAGTTTACGAAAGATATTGGTTGTCGAGGACTCCGAAATGCTGCAAAGTGGATACCGCTTGGTCCTGCAGCGCTATCGGGCCGGTGGATGCCAGATGCTGCGCGCCCTCAACGGCAAGGAAGCCCTCGAGGTGCTCGCTGCCAACCCGGATTGTGACCTGATCATCCTGGACATCAACATGCCGGTGATGTCGGGGCTCGAGTTTCTCTATCACTGCAAGCATCAGCCTGCCTTGTCCCGGATTCCGGTGATCATTTCGAGCACCGAGAGCGAGGAGGACGACATCATTCGGGGGTTGCAGGCCGGCGCCGCCGCCTACCTGGTCAAGCCGTTCAAGGTGGATGAACTCCACCAGCTGATCACCCGGGTTGTCCCCGGGGCAATCGGGGCCAGGAGCATGCGGGCCTGAGGGTGTGGGCGGGGTAAGACGATGAACCTGCTGGCCCAACTGGCGAACGATTTCATCCTCGACGGCAACGATCAAATCGTCAAGGTCGAAGAGATCATGTTGCGCCTCGAGGAGGCGACCGCCGACGACCGCGCCGAGATGTTGGTGAGAGCCAAACGAGCCCTTCACACGCTCAAGGGCAACGCCGGGATGATGGGCTTCTCGGCGCTCCAGGAGTTCGCCCACGAGCTCGAGGACAAGGTGGAGGATCTGGATCCGGAGCATCTCGACGTCAGCGAGCTTCTGGCCGGGGTCGACAGATTGCGGCGCCTGATGGTGAAGCTGGGGAACGCCGACCGGGATGTGGGGACGCCAGGAGGCGGGGCCCACCACCCGGGAGTCACCGACGACCACCGGATGGAGAGCGTCCGTGTCGCCTTTGCCGACCTCGATGCCTTGGTCGATGTGCTCGCGGAAATGGTGCTCTTCAGAAACCGGCTCGCCGATGCGGTCCTCAAGGGGCGCGGCGCCGGAGGTGGCGACGATGCGTGGGATGAAATCGAGGCTTCGGAGCAATCACTCGGGGCGACCTTGAACGTTATTCAGGATCGGGTGATGAGCCTGCGGATGGTCCCGTTGAGCACCCTCTTCGTGGCGCTGAAGAGGGTGGTGCATGATGTGGCGATCAGCGAAGCCAAGGAGATCGAGCTCACGGTTGAAGGCGGCGACACGCCAATGGACAAGGCATTGCTCGAGGTCGCGAACGAAGCTTTGGGCCACCTCATCAGGAATGCGGCGATTCACGGAATCGAAAATCCGGACGATCGGTTGGCCTCCGGGAAACCCCGTCGAGGGTTGATCCGGCTCGAGGCGAAGGCCGAGTCGAACGAGGTTCAGATCGATGTCAGCGATGACGGGAGGGGAATCGATGCTCAAGAGTTGATCGTTTCGGCCACGGAAAAGGGGATCGACACAGCCGAAGTTTCGGACCCCTTGTCTTTGCTCTTCCACGCTGGTTTCAGCACAAAGAGCGAGGCCGACATCGCTTCCGGGCGTGGTATCGGATTGACCGCCGCGCTCGACTCTGTGCGTCGGCTCGGAGGGCGGATCGTCGTCTCCTCGGAGATCGGTGTCGGGACTCAATTCCGTCTCCATCTTCCCCTCAGCGTGTCGATTGCGCGCGCCCTGATGGTCAGCGCAGACGGGGAGCTCTACGCCCTGCCGATTACCCACGTTGAGGAGAGCCTTCGTTTTCAGTCCGATGACGCGACCGAGGTCAACCACGCGTTGGTATACCGGATTCGCGACTCGGTGATCCCATTGCTTGACCTCGGGTTAGTTTTCGGGACGGCCCGCAAACCGAGGGCGAGCGGTTTTGTGGTCGTCTTCGAGGCGGCCGGCCAACGTCGTGGCCTTTTGATCGATGGCATGCAGGGGATCCGCGAAATCGTGGTCAAGGGGTTGGACAGCATGGTCGGCTCGCCGATCGGAGTGTCCGGATCAACGATCCTCGGCGACGGCCGGGTTGTGTTGATCCTCGATCCACAGGGGTTGATCGACGCCAGTCCGTCGTTGAGAAATGGAGCGAACTATGACTGAAGTAACGAAACGCCGGAGTCGGGGAAAGAAGAAATCACGTCTGCAGGGATCGGGTCTTGCCGAGGACGTTTTGGGGACCAAAGAGAGTGGTTCAGAAGGCGCTGAAACGGAGATAGACCAGGCATCGGCCAAGGCCGAAGAACCGGTCCCCGAGCCACCGACCGGTCCCGACCGGATTTTTCAATTTGCCGACAGCCTCGACCAGGAGGTCGGGGCTCATCAGGATCGGGTCAGGGAGGAGCTCGAGACCTGGGTCACCCTCGAGCTCGCGAACGAGGTGTTCGCGTTGCCGGTGACCCACGTCCAGGAGATCCTCCGCGTGACCTCGATCACCGCGGTGCCGCACGCACCAAAGCCGGTGCGAGGGGTCACCAACAAGCGGGGTCGCGTTTTACCGGTTGTCGACCTCCGCGTTCGCCTGGGGCTCGCCGAGGCCGATTTGACGTCGAAAAGCCGGATCCTCGTGGTGGAGTCGAAGAGCCAGCTTCTCGGGTTGTTGGTCGACGGCGTGCACCAGGTTGTCAGGCTCCCGCCGAGCGACATTCAACCGGCGCCGCCAGACGTCATGACCGAACAAAGCGATTACATCCTCGGAGTCTTCAACCTCGAAGAAGCCCTGGTGATATTGCTGGACGTTCACCGTGTACTGATCATCCCGGAGTCGATATGACCTCGGGTCGGAAGGGAAAAGGAGTCGAATCATGAAGATCGGGACCAAGCTCATTGGTGGGTTTGTCTTTGTTTCCGCGTTAGCCGGGCTTGCCGGATTCCTCGGGATCTACAACATCAACCTGGTCGCCACCGCCGCAGAGGAGGTGGTTCAAGAGAAGATGCCGATCGCCGACGGAGCGATGGAGCTCGAGCTGGCGGTCACCGCACAACAGCTTGGGTTGCACGCCTACATGCTCGGCGAGGCTGAGGGGCGAGACGAGGTCCAGGCGGCGGCGACCGACTTTGAGGGCCAGCTCGATCGGCTCAGCCGGCTGAATCTCGACGAACGGAACAGCTTGCTCGTGCAACGGGCGGAGACCCTTTTCCGCGGGCTCTCGACGACGACTCGGGCGGCGATGGATGAGTACGACCTGTCCGAGGCCGCGTATCGCATGGCGGGCAAGAGCATGGAGACCATGGATCTCGCCGGAGACGCGATGGTCTTAAAAGCCATGGATTCGGGTCTGTCCGCCGAGGCTGTAACCTACCTCAACGGTCAGATCATGGCGGTCAACGACTTCATGATCACCGAAAGCCAGGACGAAGAGCGCGCCTTCGACGAGCTGGGCCGGAAAATTCCGAATGTTGCGAACTACAGCCGGGTGCGCGCCGAGCACCAGGATTTCACTCAGCTCGCACGAAAAACCCTCGAGGCGTTCCACCAACACCTCAGCTCTCGTGCGGAAGCAGCGAAGCTTATGGAAAGCGTCGACCGTGAGATGACCCTCCTCAGAGACGCGCTCGACCAGCTCGAGACGTCGGCGAACCAGGAGATGGATGCCGCAGTCGTAGGAGTGCAATCGACCGAGCGGACCAGCCGGACGACGACCCTCTTCTTGACCCTCGCGGCGATGGTTATCGGCATCAGCTTCGGCTGGTATCTGACCCGCGGAATCGTCGACCCGATCGGTCGTTGCGTCGGTTTTTCCGAG
>DAOWGJ010000276.1 GCA_030637505.1 Holophagae bacterium | reverse complement strand
GGCCCGGTGAAAAGCCAGCCTCCGGCTGGTTAGTCATGATGCAGAACAGTCTCGAAGGCCCCTTTGCCGAAGAAGACCTCGAGGAGATGCTCCGGCGCCGGAAGATCCCAGCTGACGCCAAGGCGCGCCGCCGCGGTCAGTCGACCTGGACGACAGTTGGAGAGGTCGTTGAACACTTGATGTAGGGTGGGCCTTGGCCCACCATCGCTCCATCTTAGACTCGAATTGGTGGGCCTTGGCCCACCCTGATGATGAAGTACGAACTCGGATATCCTCCTCCTCTTTCTGGAGGAGACCGTCAGGTTTACCAACTCCGGGGAACCCGACCTGTCCTACGATCGATGGCCCACTGATAGAGTTCCACGTACCTCGCGGCCGAGTCCTCCCAGAGAAACCGCTGCTGCATCGCCCGAATGCGCATCCCGTCAATCTGATCTCGGCGGTGGTACCAGGTCCACACGGCCCAACCAACGGTGTCGTAGATCGCGCGCGGGGTCAGAAGATCGAAAACGAAACCGGTGCCGTCGCCCGTTTTCGGATCCAGATTCTTGACGGTGTCCGCAAGTCCCCCGGTCCGGTGCACGATCGGCAACGTCCCGTAGCGCAGGGAATACATCTGGTTGAGGCCGCAGGGCTCGTAACGGCTCGGCATCAAGAAGAAGTCGCTGCCGGCTTCGACCAGATGCGCAAGGCGGTTGTCGAAAGCCAGTTTGACACCGAGGTTTGGCAACCTCGCTTCGAGCGACCGCAATTCCTCCTCGCACCAAGAGTCACCGGTACCCAGGATAACGACATCGACCTCGAAGTCCGAACAGATCTCGTACAGCGAGCCGTGGGTCGGACCGCACAAGTCCCCAAAACCCTTTTGATCGGCCAGGCGGGAAACGACCCCGATAACCGGCCGAGCCGGATCCTGTTCAAGTCCGAATTCCTCCCTCAGTGCCTTGGTGTTGGCGGCCTTTCTCTCCAAGGTCTGATACGAGTAGTTCTTTTCGATCAGCGGATCGTCCTCAGGGTTCCACGCCTCGTAGTCCATACCGTTGAGAACACCAAAGAGGTCCTCCGATCGATGCCTCAGAAGACCGTCCATCTGGTGCCCGTATTCGGCAGTCTGAATCTCACGGGCGTAGGTCGGCGACACCGTGGTGAGGATATCGGCATTCCGGAGTCCGGCCTTGAGCAGGTTGAGCTGGCCGAAAAACTCGAAACCCGAACCGTGGTAGTGCTCCCAATCCAACTGGGTGATGTGAATATCGTTTTTGGGGTAGATGCCCTGATAGCCCAGGTTGTGAATGGTCAACACACTGCCGGTATTACCAAAAGGACCGGTACGCTCCCAGGTGTTGAGATAGACCGATGCCAACGCGGCCGGCCAGTCATGACCGTGGATCACCTCAGGTATCCACCCCAGACTTTTGCACAGTTGAAATGCCCCGCGACACAAGAGGGTGAAGCGTTCCACATTGTCCGTGAAGTCCGGTTCCTTTCGGGTACCGTAAATTCCGTCCCGGCCGAATAATCCCTCGTGATCCAGAAGGTAGACAGGAACGTCGGCATTCCCCGAGTACGTTTTGTAGACTGCCGCCCAGGAATCCCCGAAACCCAGAGGCACTCCGAGAGGCCCAGCGACCTTCTCGCAATCATCGATGTCGATGCCGTAGTACCGGGGCATCACAACCCTGACATCGTGCCCCATTCGGGCCAGCTCCGCCGAGAGGGCAGCGACCATATCAGCGAGCCCCCCGGTCTTGGCCAGGGGCACGAACTCGCTGGTGACCATCAGGATTCGCACGGTGAAGTCCCAAACACGGCGGAGCCAGGAACAAAGAAAATGAAACTGGAAACTAGAAACTGGAAACTGGAAAACACGAGGAGAAGCGTCGCGGTGTCATCTATTCGTGAACAATTAGTGCGGTTGATCGATGAGATGGCCCCTACATTGTTGGCGATTTCAGACAACCTTGAAAATCGCGATATAGTTTCGAGTTTCGAGTTTCGGGTATCGTACCCCGGGACCTGCTTCGCATATTCAAAGCAGTTGGAGGACAGATCGCTCATCGCCCGCTCACACCTTCTCAAACGCCTGCTGCAGGTCGGCGATCAGATCCTCGACGTCCTCACAGCCGACCGAAAGTCTGACCAGGCCGTCGCTGATCCCTGCTTCGATCCGGTCTTCCGGCCCCATGGCGGCGTGGGTCATGCTCGAAGGATGCTGAATCAGGCTCTCGACGCCACCCAGCGATACAGCCAGCGTCATCAGGCGAACTGAGTCCAGGAGCTTGGCTCCTGCCTCGAGTCCTCCTTTGACCTCAAACGAAATCAACGACCCTGGGCCGTCCATCTGGCGTTGAGACAGCTCGTGCTGTGGATGGCTGGCCAAGCCGGGATACCGTACCCACTCGACCTTTTCGTGGTATTCCAGCCACTGTGCCAGTTTCTGGGCCCCTTCCTGGGCCGCAAGAACTCTCAGTGAGAGCGTTTTGAACCCTCGCAACGCCAGCCACGCCTGGTGCGGGTCCATGCAGGCGCCGACGTAAAAGTGTACCGAGCGTATCTTTTTGAAGAGATCCTCGGTCTTGGGCACGATCATGCCGGCAACGATATCGGTGTGACCGTTGATGAACTTGGTCATCGAGTGCATCACGATGTCGGCGCCGAGCTCCAGCGGCCGTTGCAGGATCGGCGAGGCAAACGTGTTGTCAACCAGCACCAGAGCGCCGTTCTCGTGGGCAATCTCCACGATCGCGGGAATGTCGGACAGGACGATCGTCGGATTGGCCGGAGTTTCGATGAAGACCAATCGAGTTTCCGGCCTGATCGCAGTTCGAACTGCGTCGGTATCCGAGGTGTCGACAAAAGTCGATGCAATTCCGAAACGAGAGAAATCTCTCTCGATCACCACCCGCGAAGGCCCGTAAACCGATGAGGTCCCGACCAGATGGTCACCCTGATTGAGCAGTGCAAACAGGGTCGTCGTCAGGGCCGCCATCCCCGATCCAGTGGCCAATCCGCCGAATCCGCTTTCGAGGGTTGACACCGCCTCTTCCAGCCGCGCCACCGTCGGGTTTCCCATGCGCGTATATATAAAACCCTCCTGGGCACCCGCAAATCGATCAGCACCTTGAGCGCAATTATCGAAACAAAAGGTCGAGGTCTGAAAAATCGGCGGCGCCACCGCTCCGGTGGCCTCATCGCAATACTGCCCGGCATGAATGACCTGGGTCGAACGGGACAGGTGTTTAACGTCGTGACTCATGAGCTCCTCCTCGGCCGGGGAGTGTAACAGTGTAGAATTCACCCCCGAAGGAATGGAGACATGATGAGCCCTCTAAAACCAACAGCAGGAAAAACAGCCACCTGGCTCAAGATCACGATCTGGGTCCTTGCAGTCGTCCTGATGGCCGCTTCGGTGATCTACCAACGCATGACCGGTCCCACCCATCCCAAACGTGGCTCATTCGAGACCACCGCCACAACCTACACCTACCGCCTGGTTCGCAGCGGCATTTCGACCACCCCCGCCCATGTGAAAATCCCCGATCCCGGTGGCGAGACCTCGGCCTCCATCGAATGGCGCCGCTATCCGACTGAAGAGGAATTCTCGTCGCTTCCGATGACCAGTAGCGACGGTTTCCTCGTCGGTGATCTTCCCCGTCAGGTCGCGGCCGGCAAGGTTGAATACTCGGTGATCCTGCAGGCGCCGGAAGGGGCGATCCGGCTGCCTTCCGGCGACGAAGACACGGTGATCCTCCGCTACAAGGACCCCGTCCCCGCGACGGTCTTGATCCCGCACATCTTCTTGATGTTTTTTGCCGTTCTGTTCGGCCTCAGGACCGGCCTGTCCGCAGTCTTCGCCCCCTCCGGGATGCGCTGGAGCGCATGGACGACCCTGGCCGGCATGACAGTCGGCGGAATGGTGTTGGGGCCAATTGTCCAGAAATACGCATTCGGCGCCTACTGGACGGGTTGGCCCTTCGGAGGTGACCTTACCGATAACAAGGTCCTGATCATGTGGATCGTTTGGATTCTCGCCTGCTCAACTATCGGCTTCAAACCGATTAAAAAGGAGTGGGTCGGGCGTTTACTGGTCGTAGCCGCAGCAGCGGTGATGACAATCGTCTACCTGATCCCGCATTCAATGCGCGGCAGTGAACTGAACTACGAAGCCGTAGATTCCGGAGTCGAAGCCTCACAGGCGATAGGAACAAGCGACGAGTAAATGCAGGGGTCTGGGTCACATCCCAGGAGGCACTTTTTGGAAACTAGAAACTGGAAACTGGAAACTGGGCTCCATTTTCAAGGTTGTGGTGAAAAGGTAAAACACTCTTTGCTCAGTCCACCGACCGCTCCTGTGATTGGCTCAACATCAATGTCCGCAGACATCAACACGGTAAAAAGCGGCCCAGAGACAACTCGGTGTTCTTTGTTTCCAGTTTCTAGTTTCCAGTTTCTAGTCTCCAGTCTGCGACAGAGTGCTCTGCCAAGCTTGCCGAGGGCATCGTCACTCCCATGACACCCCCCTATCTCCACATCGTCATCGTCCACCTTCCTGTGATAGGTGTGATGTTCACGCTCGCTGTCATGCTTCTTGGACTGTTCTTCAGCGACCGACGATTGATCCTGATCGGCTGCGCCTTTGCGGTTGTATGCGCGGTCGGCGCGGTTGTCGCCTACGGCTCAGGCCCTCCGGCCTTTGAACAACTGCGTGGCGGCCTCGACGATGCCACCCTGGAGCTGGCAGAACGTCACGCCCTCGTCGGACGCGCCGCCTTCATCGGCGCGATCTTCGCGGGCATCGTCGCCCTTCAGGGTCTGCTGAGGACTGCCGCCGACGACGGTCCGTCACCATGGCTCGTCCGCGGTCTGGCGGTCCTGTTGATCATCGTCGCCGGTCTGATGGCTTGGACCGCCCACCTCGGCGGCGGGATTCGTCACCCAGAGGCAAGGGGACGAGTCCTCGGCGAAGGCTCAGCTCTCAGATCAGGCGCATGGGAGATCGATCTCGACGATCAGACCTCCACCGTCCCGATTCCGAGCCGTAATTGATCCACCGTGAAGTTGGACGGCCCTCGAGGCAATGGCCAGCCCCAACCCTGCCCCGCCTCGACCTCGATCGCGAGCATCTTCGATCCGGTAAAAGACCTCAAAGACCCTCGTCAGTTCCTCCTCCGGGATACCTGGCCCACGGTCAGCCACTCGAATTCGGGCGAATGAATCCGTTATTTCAACCTCAATTTCGACAGTTGTGGCGGAACCGCTGAAAAACACGGCATTCCGGATGACGTTGTCGATCGCCGCCCGCAGTTGTGCTGCATCACCGAGGACACAGACCTCACCGGCACTCGGCCGATCGAAATGCAGCTCGGCGCCGGTGTTCTCAAATGCTGCATCCGCGACGATTTCTTCAGTCAGTCCAACCAGATCCACCGGGATTCGTTCCAGCTGATCGTTGTCAAGACGGGTGAATTCCAGGAGTCGCGAAATCAGATCGTCGAGGCGAGATGATTCCAATTCGACCCGGTCCAGGGCACCTTCGGCTGCACCATGGGCCTTTTGCCGGGCCAGTTCGAGCGCAACATTGAGGCGGGCCAACGGGGACCGCAGCTCGTGAGACACATCCCCAAGAAGTCGCCTCTGGTTTTCGACCATTCGTTCGATGTGTTCGGCCATGCCGTTGAAGTCACGTGCCAGCTGCCCGAATTCGTCGTGCCTCCCAACCACCATTCCAGGCACTCTTGCACTCAAATCACCGGAGGCCAAAGCTCCTGTGGCTTCTCGAAGAGCCCCGACGGGCGAACTGAGGTGGCGGGCCATCCACCAGACCAGAACGGCGGCGACCAGGGCCAACAGGAAGAGACGAGGCAGCAGGACACCCGGCTCCAGAAGATCGACAGGACTGGGATGGCGCAGAATTATTCCAACGACAACGAACTGGCGCCCGGTCGGATCAATCACCGGCTCGGCACTGAGGTGCCTGACTCCGAGCCGTTCCGCCATCGCTTCACCCTGCTCCAACGCTCTCGAGGCCAGCCGGCGTGCCTCAGGGTCAACCGGGAGGCCCGTGATTTCGACACCGTTCTCATCAAAGACCTGAATCATCGGAATCGGTCCCCGGGCCCTCCCCATACGGCGACGGGCCTGGGCAGTCTCCAGGACCTTGGGTCCCTGCTGCTCCAAGGCTTTTGCCACCCGCTCGACATGGATCAGCGCTCGCTCCCCTGCGCTTTGTTCCCAATGAGCCAGTCGCGGATGGGTCCGGGTCAGAAATGGTGACGAAACGACAAACACTGCACCGACGAGAACCAGGCTCAGCCAGAACCAAAGGAACAATCGGAAAAACAGGCTTTTCACCGCTGAGAATCTCCGGTGCCATCCGTCGATGCCTTGACGTACTGGTACCCAACGCCACGGACGGTCTTCAGCCTCTCCCTTCCCTCAGGGAAAGGCCCCAACTTCTTGCGGAGGTTGCTGAGATGAGTGTCCAGCGATCGATCGAAGTGAGAAGGCCGACGTCCCAGGGCCCGCCTGGACAGGTCCTCTCGAGAGACCACAGAACCGGCTCGCTCCAGCAGCATCTCCAGCAGTTCGTATTCGACGCCGGTCAAATCGATCGTGACACCGTCCCTCCTGACGGAACGCGCGCCCATGTCCAGAATGAGATCCCCGACCGTCAGGCATTCAACAACGGACCCCCGTTCGGCTCCGGTTCGACGCATCACTGCACGAATCCGTGCCGCCAGTTCCCTCGGATTGAAGGGCTTCGGCAGATAGTCGTCCGCGCCCAATTCCAACCCGACGATCCGGTCCACTTCGTCTCCGCGGGCAGTCAACATCACAACCGGGACCGAAGTGCGCTCCCGAATCCGCCGCAAGACGTCCAAGCCGTTGCAACTGGGAAGCATGACGTCAAGGATGACCAGATCCCACTCATTCCCGAGGATGCGCTCAACCCCGGTTTCGCCGTCGTGGACCGCCGCGACCTCCCAACCCTCGCCCTTGAGGAATTCGGAGACCAACCGACAGAGTTCGACGTCATCGTCAACGAGCAATATCTTCGCCATACTGGATCAATGTAACACCTGAGCAGTGTTTCCCGAGATTCAACGACCAAGCTTGACGTTTCTTGACAGTATCGCGACACATCTACACCTCAAAGAGTCAACACTGGAGCCGGTTGACACGTTCAACACGCGACCGCCGCAGACAGCGGCAGAAAGAGAGGCTCTCATGAAAAGAAATTGGTTGATTCCGCTGGTCCTCGTAACCGCCCTTGTTGGATTCACTGGCGTCCTCAGCGCCCAAGGCTCGCCCCACGGCCCCCACCAGGGAGATGGTCAATGGGGCGGCCCCATGGCCGGCCCGATGGGAGGGGGCGGCGATTTCCAGAGACTCCTCCACATGCTCCGAAACGCCAACGACCTCGATGTCACCGACGAGCAGATCTCGCAAATAGAATCGATCCTCGAGAACGCCCGTCCCCAGTTCGAGGCCCTCGGCGAGCAACTGCACACCCAGAGGGACGCCTGGCGGGAATCCAACGATCCCGCGATTTTTGACGAGGCAGCAGCCCGTCAGTTCGCCGACAGCCAGTCGGCGCTCCATGCCGATTTGATGGTGAATCAGATGCAAACACGTGCCGAAGTCCTGTCCGTCTTGACTCCTGAGCAACGCGAAGCCCTGAAACAGATCAAGAACGAAAGGCACGGACGGCGAGGCGGAAAACGGCACTCGAAGCCTTGTCGCTGATCTTCACCTCAGACTCGGTGATTTCCACCACACGGGGCGGCCTCGGCCGCCCCGTTTTTT
>DAOWGJ010000272.1 GCA_030637505.1 Holophagae bacterium | reverse complement strand
CGCCACTGGCCCCGCGGCCCCACCCGACGACACCTCCGGGGGCGCCCCCGATCCTGCACCTGGTGATCGATAGCGGGCCGTCGATCGCCATCACCTTCGACGGTGGCGCCTCGAGCAACCGCACGGCCGAGCTTCTGGATCTCTTGGAGGGACTGGACATAAAGGCAACGCTGTTTCTGACCGGCCAGTTCATCGAGAAACACCCCACCCTGGTCCGCCGCGCGATTCTGGACGGTCACGAGGTCGGGAACCACACCTTCAGCCACCCACATTTGACGACGTGGGAGCAGGACCGTCGCCATCGTACGCTTCCCAATGTCACCCGCTCCTGGTTTCTCTCCGAACTCAAACGCTCGGAGGAGGCCTTTCAAAAGGCGACCGGAAGGCCACTGGCGCCACTCTGGCGTGCCCCCTACGGTGAGGAAAACGCCACCCTCCGGGCCTGGGCCCTCGAGGCGGGCTACCTCCATGTTCGTTGGAGTTCTCTGGAGGGCCGGTCGCTGGACTCACTTGACTGGGTCGAAGACGAGCACTCCAATCTTTACCGGGATTCGAAAAGAATCATGGACATTCTTCTCGCGTTCCCGCGGCTCGAGGGCGGCATCGTCTTGATGCACTTGGCCACCGACAGGCAAGAGGCCCCCTGGGCCTACCTTCCGCAGTTCGTCGAGGCATTGCGCAGACGAGGCATTGAACCGTGCAAGGTCACCGAACTGCTGGAACAATCCTCCATCTGGAAGCGATGGCTGAGTCGGGCCGAAATCCGTCACCAAGATCTGTGGGAATCGCCGGTGAAATAGGGAGTAATCATGAACCTCGACAGAACGACCATTCTCATCACCGGCGCCTCCTCAGGGATAGGCGCTGCATGCGCCCGGGCCTTCGCCAAGGTCGGCGCAGACCTGATTTTGGCGGCCAGGCGGATCGATCGACTGAGCGATATCGCTGAGCAGCTGTGTTCCACTCATGACGTCGATGTCCGGGCAATGCCCCTCGACGTCCGCTCTCGGGAGGCTGTCGGAAGCTGCGTCCAGGCCCTGGAAGAGGACGGCGTTACCGTTGACATCCTCGTCAACAACGCCGGCCTGGCCAGCGGCCTTGCGACGGTCCAGGAGGGCGATATCGAGGACTGGGAAAAGATGATCGACACCAATATCAAGGGACTCTTGTACCTGACCAGGGCCGTCGTGCCCGGCATGGTCGAACGGGGCAGCGGCCATGTGATCAACATCGGGTCGATCGCGGGCCACGAGACCTACCCCAACGGTGCAGTCTACTGCGCGACCAAACACGCGGTCGCCGCCATCAACCGCGGCCTCGCCATTGACACTCTCGGCACCGGGATTCGGGTCTCCTCCGTCGACCCAGGACTGGTCGACACGGAATTCTCCATAGTGCGATTTCACGGCGACCAGGAACGCGCCGACGGCGTTTACAAGGGCCTGACGCCCCTCTCAGCCGACGACGTCGCCGACGCCGTTCTCTTCTGCGCCACGAGACCGCCCCACGCCAACGTCCGCGAGATGATCCTGATGCCCACCGATCAGGCCGCAGCGGTGCATGTGAACAGGAAGGAATAAGCGGTCAGCTCTACGTCGCCATCATCCCGCCGTCGACCGGCACAATCGCGCCGGTCATCCACGAGGCAGCGTCAGAAAGCAAGTACACCGTCATCTCGGCGATATCCTCCGGTTGACCGACCCGATTCAGCGGATGGATCCGGCCCATGCCCTTGACCTGGCCCGAGGACATGCCTCGGCTCGCGTGGATCGGCGTGTCGACGACGGCCGGCATGATCGCGTTGACTCTGATCTTCGGCGCAAGTTCCAGGGCGATCGATCGCGTCATCTGATTGAGCGCAGCCTTTGCCGAATTGTAGGCCACCATGCCCGGAATCGCCTTTTCGGCCAAGGTCGACGAGATGTTGACGATCGACGACGACTCGGCTGCCCTCAAGAGACCGAGCAGGGCCCGGGTCATGAGGTAGGGACCCCGGGCGTTGACCCTGAAACACTGGTCCCAGACCTCGGGCTCGGTGTTCTCCAGATCGGCCATCGGCGCCACGCCGGCGTTGTTGACCAGGCCGTCCAGCGCAGACCACCGTCGTCCGACCGCCTCCGCCAGCGTTTCAACCTGCTGCTCGTCACCGACGTCACATTGGATAGACCACGACCCCCCGCCCAAGTCCGACACCGCCTCGTGCAGAGCCTCATGCCTCCGACCGACGATGCATACCTCGGCGCCCCGGTTACTCAAACTGCGGGCAATGGCCAGACCGATACCACTGGAACCGCCCGTTACGACATAGTGCTTGTCCTTGAATTGATTCATGGCGTGATTGTACCGATCCCACGCTACACTCAAACCATGACGTCCTCCTGGCTTCTCCTCTCCTTTATCGGTCCACCGACCGCCGCGGCCCTGGTCTGGTTCTTTGTGCGCGGCAAAAGGGTCGACCCCTCGGTCATCGTCGTTCTCAACGGACTGATGCCGGGCAGCGGCTTGGCCGCGGTCGACCGGCCGGTTCTCGAGGTTGCCCTCGGCGTCTTGATGGGACAGATTGGCCTGTTCGCGGCACGGGGCCCGGATATGGGCGTGTTGGTGCCATTCGGATTGATCGCAGCCGGTTGGGCCCTGCTCTACACTCCTTGGAACCCGTTGACGGCCCAAGGTCAGCCAAAGACCATCGACGACCCGTCAGCGACCGACCTCGGCTTTCCCCCGCCTCCAAAGGCAGTCCCGGCCGCCGGACCTTTCAATACCGTCGGCGGCATGGCGAACCTGGGATCGCAGGTGGAGCCTGGCGAACCGGCCGAGGGATATGCTGTAGCCGTCGGCTGCACCGAATGCAGCGCCGAGGTTCCGGTACCGGTCCTTCACCATGCCGCCAAATGCTCTTTCTGCGGCAGCCACCACCTTGTCGTCGGCCATGACGACCTGCTTCAGGTGGCCATCCCGTCAAAGATCACAGACAGACACTCTCTGCGCGAGGCCGTGCTCGATCACCTGCGCTATCGCCACTACCTCAAGCTCTACGAACGGTACGTCGCGCCATTGGAGCGACAGGCGACCGAGGCCGGCCCAACGGGCGGCATGACGGTTCGAGCCGATATCGAAGCGGCGTCGGCAGCAGCGGAACAGGCTATTTCACTCAAAGCTGACGCTTACAGGGAGAAGGTGGCGAAGACGCTGGAAATCTGCGACAGCCGACACTTCCTGGCCCCCTACTACCACTCGATGGGCACGCTGTTCCAGGCGGCCTTTGGGCGCGAACCCAGGACTCAGGACAAGTGCCTCCTCTTCACGATGGCCTCGCTGGAGGGCGGCCTGTCGGCACAGGACCTCGTCGATTTACCCCCCATGGGCAAGCTGAGTTATCTCAAGACCCTGGTGTCGGCCGCCCAACTGGAACCAGATGTCCAGGTATTGATACCCAACATCGACGCCGACACCCTGAAAAACGCCTACGGAGACCTCGACCGGAAACAGCTGGACCGCTCGATCCGGACGATCAAGCTGGGTTCGTCCTTCGCTGAAGAGGTCAGGGCCGTCGTGTGGAGGCCGTGGTGGGTGGCAGAATTTCATGCCGCCGGCACCACCGAAAGCCTGCTGATCGATGGAGCCTCCGGGTCGGTGGCCGGGCCCGCCCCCTTCGTCAATTCCGACATCTTCCACGATCTCCCCGAATCGGCCAGGGCACCGGGCGCATCGCTGCGTTTTCAGCCGATGGAGTGCCCGACGTGCGGTGATGAATTCCGCTACGAGACCGATGCCGTCTTGCACTTCTGCACCAACTGCCACCGGCTGTTCGACGCCGATGGCGAGGGCAAGACCGAAGTCGACTACGACCACGGAATCTCGATCTCCGAAGAGGCCCCCGATCTGGTGCCGTTCTGGCGTTTCCCTCTGCAGCTGATGACCGGAAACGGCGCCATCATCACCGATCTGATGTACCTGAAGGACGGGATCGACGGCCGCATGGACCGGATCGGCGACGAGGCCGAACAAGGGCAGGATTTCCTGTGGGTCCCCGCCATCCGGTGCATCAATACCCGGCTGATGACCTCGGCCTTCAACCGCCTCTTCATCCACGTCGCCCACAACCCTCCGCGACTGATCCGTGGGCGGTATCCCCTGGACGACAAACCTCAGCCCTGGCCCATATGTCTGGAGGAAGGGGAGGTCCGCCACTTCGCCCCCCTCTATCTGGCCAATGCCTTTGACAACCGTGATATCGCCAGGGTCAACGTCCACCACGTCGGCCCATGGCTCTTCGACGCCAAGCTCCTCAGTTCAGGCCGCCTGACCTATCTCCCGATCCCGCGTTCGGTCACCGAGACCTTCAGGGCGTACGTCGGACGGTATCGGAGCAGCGCGCTGGCTTCGGCCCAGGGAGGGTAGGTTTTCCGGGCCTCGAGGACCGTGATGAACGGCGCTGTAGGTCTGTCCCGACTCCAGATCATCCCGATCCGAGATACGATCATCACGTGACGACCAGCAATCCCCTCTCTGAAATCATCAAACACCAGGATCGGGTCATCCTGGACGGAGGTTTGGCGACGGCCCTTGAAGAGCGGGGCCAGAACCTCGACGACCCACTGTGGTCGGCACGGCTGCTGATCGAAGACCCCGAGACAATTCGCGGAGTCCACACGGACTACCTCGAGGCCGGAGCGGACTGCATCACGACCTCGAGCTACCAGGCCAGTCTTCAGGGCTTCTCCTCCAGAGGACTGAGCAAAAATGAGGGCCGCGATCTTCTTCGATTGTCGACTGACCTCGCTATTGAGGCCCGAGACACATTCTGGAGCCACCCTCCAAACCGCCGCGACCGCCTTCGGCCTCTGGTGGCCGCAAGCATCGGTCCCTACGGCGCCTTCCTCGCCGACGGATCCGAGTACACCGGGGCCTATTCAATCGACGATGACGCGCTCTACGAGTTCCACCGAAGCCGGTGGCAGGTGCTGGCTTCAAGCCCAGCAGACCTCCTGGGATGCGAAACCCTGCCGTCCCTCCGGGAGACCCAAGTCCTGCTCCAACTCCTCAGAGAAACACCGGGGCGGTGGGCCTGGCTGAGCTTCAGCTGCCGGGACGGCCTTCACCTCTCGGACGGCACGCCCTTCATCGATGCGGTCCGAGCCTGCTCCCTGACACCCGGCGTCGCCGCCGTCGGTGTCAACTGCACGGCGCCTCGGTTCATCAGCTCTTTGATTGAGAAGGCATCCCGAACTACCGACCTGCCGATCATCGTCTATCCCAATTCCGGAGAGGTCTACGACCCCATTTCGAAACATTGGCATCCCAGCAGCGATCCGAGTGCCTGGGTGGATGACGCTGCCCGATGGAGCGACCTCGGCGCCGCCGCGATCGGAGGATGCTGCCGCATCGGACCCAAGATCATCTCCGAGTTGAGGCAGCGGATTCTACCGGTCACCTGACGCTGCCCACTGTCCGTGCCGCTGAATGTGGCCCCGGCCTTCGGGGCGGCACGGAAAGCACATCCCGCTGGAGAGGGACGCTCTTGTACTCTAAGGTGGCCTGGTGGATCCCGCAGCATGCCACCCTGCTATAGTCCCTCCGGTCCTGAGAATGGGCTCTGAGGGGGTGGCTGTGCAGCAGACGATCGACTATGAAGAGGTCGGATTCAAGGCCGGGCTTGAGGTTCACCAACAACTCCTGACGGCGACCAAACTGTTCTGCCGATGCCCCGCCGGACTCTTTACCAAAGAACACGACGGTACCGTTTTACGCCACATGCGCCCGACCCTGTCAGAACTGGGCGAGTACGACGGCACCGCCCTGATGGAGTTCAAGACCAAGAAGAACATCGTCTACCTGCTCCACGAGTCCAATACCTGTACGTACGAGATGGACGACACACCGCCCTTCCTGATCAATCCGGAAGGCGTCGACGTCGCGATCGAGCAGTGCCTGATGCTGGGCTGCGACATCGTCGACGAGTTGCACATCGCCCGCAAGCAATACCTCGACGGCTCGATCCCAACCGGATTCCAACGCACGGCAATCGTCGGAGTCAACGGTTTGCTGCCCTTCCGCGATCGCCAACTCTCGATCACCCAGGTCAGCGTCGAGGAGGACTCCTGCCGGGAGGTCTCCGACACCGGCCACCTGATCGTCTGGCGAACCGACCGGCTGGGCATGCCCCTGATCGAGACCGTAACAGGACCGGAT
>DAOWGJ010000333.1 GCA_030637505.1 Holophagae bacterium | reverse complement strand
TGCTTTCCCTCCATCAGTTTGCGCTTATCCGCGCCGGTGGCAAGACGCGACGACGCAGTCGTAGTTTGACTACTTCAAGGAGGAGCAACGCAGCCACCGGGGTGGAGGGCCGCCAAGAGGTGGTAGAGACTTCAGACGCACTACACTAGCGTCCCAACCTCGCCGCCGCATCCTCCCCGAAGAAGGTCTCGGGGGCAGCTCTTGCAGCAGCACGGTAGTACGACAAGGCCTCATCGATGTTTCCCTCTGCTTCGAGTACGGTCCCGTAGGCCCACTGGACCAGGGGCAGATAGACCGCATCGGGCCACGAGATCGAGGCTCGATCCTGGATGGTCCACAGGGCTTCGCCGGCCGCCTTTACGGCCTCGCCCGGCTGATGATGCAACACCTCCCACCTGGCCAGGGCAAGGGTGGCGAGGGAAGAGCACTCCGCTCGTCTTCGCAGGGTTTCCAGTTCGGCAAGGGTTTCTTCGTTGGCGCGACCCTCTTCAATCGCGGCCCAGTGTCGAAGAACGAATGCTCGGTGGTGGACGCCGGGGCCCATTTTCAGGTCAAGCCGGCACGCTGGGAACCGGCCACCGAAGAAGTGGACTACGACTTCGAGTTGATGCCTGTAATTGTCGAACTGGAACGATCTCAAGACTTTAAAGGTCTGTGACCAAGCGACATCATCCTGGCTCAAGGCATCATCCAGGGCGAGGTCAATGCACTCGTCGATCGGCCCGAAACCCTGACCCATCGACGCGATGGCCCCATCAAGGGCCTCTCGGCCCGCCGCCCGGTCCCCGGCCAGCAGGTACATCTCACCCAATCGTCGGTTGACTCTCCGAAGCCGGACCCCGGACGACTGGGCGGTCAGGAGAAGGTCAGCGCCGTCACCAGGCCGCCCGCCTTCGGCCAGGGCCCCGGCCAGCATCAATGACGCCGCACCCCGGAACTCAGGCCTCAACCACATCACCTCCTGCCTTTCGGCAAGACCCTCGACTTCTGTCTGCCAGGGACCCTCCTGGGTCCTGAGACTGTCACCTGTTCGGATGACATCAGTCCAGAACGCCGTCGAATCCATCGGACCGATCCCGTTGATCGTCCCATCCGGCCCTATCTCGAAGGGTCGATCACCCAGGAGCGCCCGCAAACTTCCCCCCGAGTCCCGCCTATCGTCCAGAGATATAGTTTGCTCATTGGCCTCACCCAGTACCACATAGCTCCGCAGGCCGGCCCCTCCCGCGGAGATGACTTCCGGGCTGATCAACTCCGGAGATCTCGACCCCGGCCTTCTCGGATCAACGATGGCCACGAAGGCCTGGAAGCCCAACTCGTTGTTAACGCCGATGATTGCCAGCTCCCGGCGGCCGTCACCATTGAGGTCTACCGGTGTGACGGCCTTGCAGTGACCCGAGTTGACCAGCAACATCCATGGACCAACGCCGGACTCGGCGGACCACAAGCCAACCACACCGGGATACCACGATCGGTCGCCGGCGATCCACACCGCGCTCGAGCCGAGGCCCTGGCCGAGATCGACCCTTTCGAGCATGCTCAGTTGCAGTTCCTCACTCATTCCCGGAAAAAGGGACCTTCCTGAATACTCCGTCGTCACGCTGAACCGGCTCAGCTGTGAGCCGCTTCGGCCGAAGAGCAGAATCTCCAGCAGTCGCTGTCCCGGCGATCCGCTGGCGACGCCGGCAAGCACTTCCATGCCATTCCCAGGCGAGAGGTCGACAGCGGTCGTTGGCGGCTGCAGGCCGTCGACCGCCTTGCGCCACAATGTCCGGCCGAAGGCGTTCCGCACGACCAGCACGCCACCTTCGACCGACGGACGAATCTCGGCCATCCGGTCAGCCCCAGCCAGACCCAAAGCCCCGACCGCCGCTACGACAACAACCGCCGCTATGCCTCGAATGACAGCACGCCGTGTCGGGCGCCACCGCCGAGCTCTGAAAGCCTCCAAGGCTTCGTCGCCGTCTTTCCATCGGTTCTTTGAATCCTTTTCCAACAGCCGGTGGACGAACCGCGCCAGCCAACGAGGGCAGTCGGCACGTTCACGCCGGACGGGTGGGGCCTCGTCCGTCACCTGCATCCGGGCAACATCAAATTCCGAGCCACCCTCAAACGGTCTCTTTCCCACCAACAGGTGGAACAGCGTCACCCCCAGGGAGTAGAGGTCTGAGGACGGCGCGGGCTCTTCGCCCCGCACCTGTTCCGGGCTCATGTACGCCGGTGTGCCGACGGTCAGGTTGGTGGCCGTCAGATCGCCCGCTTCATCCATCGGTCTCAGCGTGCCGAAATCCGCCAACTTTGGGACGCCCGCCCCGTCAAACAGGACATTCGAGGGCTTGACGTCCCGATGGACGATGCCCTCACGGTGCAGACACGCCAGCGCTTCCAGCAACGCTTCGGCAATGGACTCGACCTCGACAATTTCCAGCTTTCCGTCGCCCAGGCGCTGGGACAGGCTACCGCCCCTGAGATACTCCATGACGATGGCGATCGAGGTCCCGGCATCGACAAGCTCATAGAGCTGGACAAGGTTCTCGTGACGTAGTTTCCGGCCGACGCGGACCTCACGTTTGAGCCGCTCGACCGCCGTCGGCCGATCCGGCCGGGCCAGGACCTTGACCGCGACCCGCTCCTGCAACTCCTGATCAAGAGCCAGCCACACCTCGGCTTGACCACCGGCACCCAAGAGCCGCTCCAACCGCCAGCGCTCGGGCAGGCTGAATTTCGTGCTCACCTCCCCCTCGAAAGCAGTGATCGTCTCGGTACGATGGCGGTGATTCACCATGATGCCGCTCGAGTCTACGCGTTCACCTGCGCGATGAATACCACCTCTCTCGATCCGGAGAAACCGGACCCAACGCCGACACGACAACTTCCGTTGACATGACCAGAATTATGGTCTAAATTGTAGTCAGGAGCAACCATGAGCACGGTGACACTATCCGACGCGAAAACCCACCTTCCCAGGCTTCTTGCCGAGGTCTCGGAAATCGGCGAGCGGATCATCATCACCCGGTCGGGACGCCCGGCCGGGGTTCTGCTCTCGATCGAGGAATACGACGGGCTCGTGGAAACGCTGGAAATCCTCGCAGATCCCGAGCTGTCCGCGGCGGTCAGGCAGGGACTCGCCGAAGCGTCGGACAATAATTTGGTATCCCACGAGGAGCTTTGGGGTGAGCTGGACGGATAACCCGCATTTCTCACCAGGTTCCTACTGCGGCCGGCGATGCACCCCCAATTCTGCGCCGCCAAATTGGGTCCCCACCCAGCGGCGCTTTCTCTCCTCAGGGTGCTCAGCGTACCTGCTAGTACGCCTCCGCGCCCCTCGGGTCGAAATCCCCACTGGGCACGGCACTCCGCCGCCCTCGCGACGAAACCCGGTGAGAAATGCGGGTTAACTACACCCCGACGGCGGCCAAAGCAATTCGAAAGTTGGATCCCGGAACGCGCGCCCAGGTGCGGGCGGCCATCGAGCGTCTCGCCGAGGACCCGACCCGCGGAAAACCCCTGCAACTTACTCTCAAGGGCCTGAGGTCATGGCGCACCAGTGATTGGAGAATCGTCTACCGCGTAACCGAGGCCCAGATTGAGATATTGATCGTGGCTGTAGGTCATCGGAGAGATGTCTACGACCAAATCCGTGAACGCCTAAAGTAGACCTCGTCCGAGAAAGGCACTGAAAATGACGGCACCACTCGACCTCAAGGGACTGCAAGACCTCCTGTGGAACTTCGCAGGCCACCGGACGGTGACGACCGCAGCCAAATGCGGCATTCTCGGCCGTTTGGCCCGATCACCGGCGACAGTCTACGCAGTCTCCGAGGACCTCGGCCTGGCGCCGGAGGCGTGCGACAAGGTCATGCGCGCCCTGGTCGCCCTGGGCGTATTGGAATGCGACGAGGACACCTTCCGTCTGGCTCCGGAACTCGAGCCGCTCTTCGGCCAGGGTCCGGACGATCTGGCGCCCTTCCTGAAGCACTCCCACCAGATGTACGAGAACTGGGGCGAAAACCTGGAGACCTGGCTTCGCACCGGGAGCTGGCCGCGTCGGGAGAAACAGCCGGAAGAG
The DNA here is from genome assembly GCA_030637505.1 of Holophagae bacterium. Lineage (GTDB taxonomy): Bacteria > Acidobacteriota > Thermoanaerobaculia > Thermoanaerobaculales > Sulfomarinibacteraceae > DAOWGJ01. The sequence continues at coordinate 4,490 of DAOWGJ010000333.1, read as the reverse complement.
ATTCTGAACTTCGCCAAGGCGATGCGGGGCGTTGGGATCCGGACCGCCAAGACGGTCGTCGACCATATCGACCTTTCAGGCGTCCGATCAATGCTGGATATCGGAGGCAGCCTGGGCCACTGGGCACAGGTCATCTGCGAGAAGGTCCCGGGGGTCTCAGCAACCGTGTTCGACATTCCGGAGACAGCCGTGGCCGGCCGGGAACTCTACCTGGGAACCGAATTCGAAGCCCGGATTGAGTTTGTCGGAGGCGACTACCTCTCAGACGATTTCGGCCCAGGCTTCGATCTGGTCCTGATCGCCAATGTCCTGCATCAGGAGATGGCTGAACAGGCCTCGGACCTGATCCGGCGAGCTGCCGAAGCACTGACGCCGGGTGGCCGGCTTTGCGTCCTCGATTTCCAAATCGACCCCGACCGCTGCGGTCCGGAGCTGGGTACGTTGTTTGCCATTCACATGCGGGATTTCGGTGACACCTGGACCGAAAACGATATCAGAACCTGGATGGCCGCCGCCGGGCTAAATTTGATCGAACGAACCGATGTCGGTCCCACCCGTTGGATCATCACGGGATACAAGCCGTGATCCCGGATCGACCGGCTTCGCCAGACAGCTCTCAGCTCCGCAACGTTCAATCGGGGACGGTCCGGCCGTGATGACCCTTCTCGCAGCCGCTGGGCTGGTCACTGGAGTGATTGCCGCCCTGATCGGCCTGACTGTCTTTCGCCTACGCCGCCGCCCCATTTCGCTCGAAAGATTCCGACCACAACTCGAGGAACTTCTCTGCGACAGGGTCGCGCCTCTTCACGCCACCGTCGGCGACCTCGCTGCGACGCGTTTGGGTTTGTCCGGGATCGAGATCACCGTACGGGATATTCGCCTCCTTTCCTCCGACGACCACATCTGGGTCTCCTTCGACCAGGTGACACTGTGCCCTCCCCTTTCAGCTGCCCTGTTGCCTGGCACCCTCGAGACGTTCACAGGGCCGTGGCTCTTTTCCGGAACGAGTGCCGACGCCATCCCGCCCCAGGCCCCATTCGAGGCTTTGCACGGGGTCGCAACGAACACAGATGATGGCCTCCGGTTCGAAATCGCCGGCGGCCGGTGGGGAGAGGTTTCGGTCACTGGAGGTACGGTCTCGCTAAAGGGTCCGTCAGAAGGTGGGACCCGAGCCGACATCTCATTCCGGTGCAACGCCTCTGCCAACGATGCCCTGGACGTGGTGACGAAGGCCCCTTTGGACCTGGTGAGTCCTTCGATGTTGGGTGGGAGCAACCCCACGGGCAGGGTCGATGCCGACATCAGTCTGGCCTTCGCCTTCGACGAGCTGCCCCGAATGGACCACAGCACCAAAGCCGAAGTTCGTGATCTCCGGCTGCCGATAGCCATCGGGGGAATGGACCTCACCGAGGGCCTCTTCGACATCACTGTCGTCAATGACACGGCCACGGTCGAGGGCACAGCCCGCCTGGGCGGAGTCCCGACGACCCTGCGCTATTCCAAGCCTGCCCAATCCCAACCGGAAACACTGACTGTCGACACGACCGACGTCGGCGCCCTGGCCGCCTCGATGGATATTTCGGGCCGGCTGGCAGGGGGCCGTCTCGGCGTGAGGCTGGCCCGGAACTCTGACGACGAACCATGGTCAGGATCGGTCGATGTGCAAGATATCCGCCTTGTCCAGGCGCCCCTCCTCAGCCGGTTGCTGACCATGGCGTCACTGACGGGGCTCTTGTCCACCCTGATCAGCGACGGCCTGAGGGTCGATGAGGCCCACGCCGAGGTGACGATCGAACCCGAAAGACTCCGTTTCACCTCGATCAAGATCTCGGTTGACCAGCTGGAAATTACCGGCAGCATCGACATCGCATCGGACACAGGCCGCATCGAAGGCGAAGGCCTTCTGATTCCCGCCGCCGCCCTCCAACGCCTGGTCGGCGCCGTTCCGGTACTCGGCGCCTTCCTTGAGGGCTTCGGCAAGAAAAACGCCCCAATTGTTGCCACACGATTCACGCTGTCGGGGCCTTTGTCGTACCCGGAGATCACCGTCCATCCACTGTCGTCCCTCGCACCGGACATTCTCAGGGAGCTTGGTCTGGTCTGAAATGGACGCCGACAACAACTGGTGGGCCAAGGCCCACCCTACCAGTTGCCGAGTCTCCGTAGGGTGGGCCTTGGCCCACCATTTTCTTTCGGGTCCTCGGGCTCAGACTTCCTCGTCCTCGACCAGTTCCCTGTGCTCGAGCAACTCTCTTACGGCGGCGGCGTCCTCGCTCCGCACCGTGAAGGACACACCGCCTCGGCCGACGACACCGATCCCGGCCCAGCCCAGACCCAGATAGGCCTGATCGGCAGTACCCCCCACCGTGAAAGGGATGCCGGAGGATTCGAGCAGGGACCGAACGACGGCGGCCTCGGTCCCATCGGCCGTGACGAAGACGGACTCCACATCGACGTCACCGTCCACCACGCGCAAAGCCTCGGCACTGTCGGCGGCCACCCCCTCCACCAGCGTTATTCCACACCTGGGACACTGTGTAATCCCATCGACGTATTCGCCCCGGACTCCACCCTCGATCAGATCAGGACAGTCTGGATTGGGACAGTACATGGCGCCCTCCGATCAGTATTATTATCCATTGTACGCTGGAGGGGTTGTCTCCCTGACCCCTGCTTCCGAATCGGGGAGAATGGGTCAGTAGGCGTCCGTGATACGACGGTGGCGGATCACCAGTCGCATGTAGAGCCTGTAGAGCAGACGCAACAGTAGTGAGAGCGATTCAAACCGCACGAGGCGCTTCGCCACAGGAAAAAACACGGGATACGTGGCCACGAACTCAAACACCCTCTGCACGTTCTCCAACTGTTTGATATTTTTCTGCCTGAGAAGGCTGTACGACTCAAAGAACCCGCGTAACCCATCCTCGGCGAACTCGGTCACGGTCTCGGGATCCACGACATCGGATTCGAGCGCGTAGTTGGCGAGGTCCGTTCCCGGATAGGGCTGGTAGATGAAGCAAATGGCGCGCGACGGTCTCAATTCGAGGTTGAGTCGCAAGGTTTCGAGAGCCTGGTCCAGGGTCTCACCGGGCAACCCGACCATGTTGTATGTGGCGAAATCGATTCCGTACTCGCGGAATAATCCGGCCGCTCGACTCAGCTCCTCGTTCGAGATGACCTTCTTGAGGACCTCCCGTCGATACTGTTCGTCGCCGCACTCGACGGCGATCCTGATGCGCATGAGGTGAGCGCCGTATCCCCTGAAAGTCTCGCACAGATCATCGGTGACCATGTCCGCACGCATGTTGGCGAACAGCGCGGGTCTTTGCTCTCCCAGTAGCCCGGAGAGCCCCGGAAGAAGCTCCGAAAGCCACTCGCGGTTAATGCCGAATCCGTCATCAGCGAAGTGGAGGACGGAGACGAACGACGACCGGGCCATCTCCTCCACCTCCCGCAGCACGCTGTCCATGCTTCGCCAACGAACGAACCTCCCTTTTCCGGCATAAAGATCACGCTTGCGCCTGTTGTGGCAGAAAGTGCAGCCGTACGGACATCCACGACCGAGGTGGAGCGGCCGCTTCCCGCTTTCCCTGAACACGGTGTACTTGGAGTAAAGCCCGCGGTCCGGGAAGGGCAGAGCATCGAGATCCTCGATCAGCCGCCTCATTTCGTTTCTGTGCACCGTTCCGTCGCGCTTCACCCACAGGTTCGCAATCCGAGAGAAATCCTCCCGCCGGTCGATTGCATCGACCAAATCCAGCAGGGCGCCCTCTCCCTCGCCGCGGCAGACCACATCGACCTGGGGCTGGCGGATGGCCTCCTCCGGGTTCAGGGTCACCTGGGTTCCCCCCATTATGACCAGTGAGTCGCTCTCCTGCTTGATGGTGGCGGCCTTCTGCAGCGCCCAGCGAAAGTCGGTGGCCAGACAGGAAAAGGCGAAGACGTCCGCCCCTTCGTCCAGAGCCCCAGCGGCCGCGTCGCGTCCCTCCTCGGACTCGACGACCATACTGCATTGATGTCCATGTGACTTGAGCACTGCGGACAGGTACATAACGCCAAGCCACTCCACCGCGGTCCGCTGGATGAAGACTACCTTCGCCACAAATAGCCCCCGCGTGTATTCAGATCATGAGGCTTCGCCCCAGCACACGACCCCGGCCCTGGCGGGTTCAACCGCCGGCCGCGGTCTCGACCGCCGCTCCGTGAGCCCAGCGATGACCTCAATCCACTGGACCCTTGGCTGCACAGAAGCGGCCGGCCTTCCCATTCCACGTTTCGGCGATGAGATCCAACGTCTCGAACTTCCCCCTCAGCGCTTCCTCCTGACCCTGACCCGTACGAACGTCCAGAATCAGCTTGCCCCCTGGGTTGAGGGCCTCGTACACCTGCTGTAGATAGTCTGAAACCGGGTAGTGGAACCCCCACGACGCTATGGAAATCACCAGGTCCAGGTTCCCAACCGGTATCTCGCAGCTCTCCCGGGCCTCAAT
>DAOWGJ010000170.1 GCA_030637505.1 Holophagae bacterium | reverse complement strand
GTGCTTGGCGGCCCCGAACCGGCGCCCCACGCCGAGGAATATCTTGCTCGAGGCGCTGACGTCATCGTGTCCGGGGAAGGCGAAGAAACCCTGGAAGAGCTGCTGCGGCACCTTCCCGAGCACGGCCTCGAGGGCCTTGAGAGTATTCAGGGAATTATTTTCGAACATCCCTCGGGAACGATCGTTCGAACGCCACCCCGGCAGCAGATCAGAGATCTTGACCGGCAACCCCTGCCGGCTCGGGAAAAAATCGACCTTGGGCGCTACCTCGAGACCTGGCGCGAACACCACGGCCACTCGCCGGTGTCTCTGATCACCTCACGCGGCTGCCCCTACACCTGCACCTGGTGCTCCCACGCGGTCTTCGGGCGCACCCACCGGCGACGCTCGCCGGAGGCGGTCGCCGATGAGGTCGCCCATATCGTCGCGACATACAACCCCGACCGCCTGTGGTACGCCGACGACGTTTTCACCCTCAACCGGCCGTGGATCGTTCGCTACGCCGCCGAACTCGAACGCCGCAACCTCCACCTCCCTTTCGAGTGCATCTCCCGTGCGGACCGACTGACCGAAGAGGTGATCGACGCCCTGGCCTCGATGGGCTGCCGCCGGCTGTGGATCGGGTCCGAAAGCGGTTCTCAGCGCATCCTCGACGGGATGAAGAGGCTCACCGACGTCGCCGACGTCCAGGCCAAGAGCGCCATGCTCAAGGACAGCGGCATCGAGGTCGGTGTATTCATCATGCTGGGCTTTGAGGGCGAGACCGAACGCGATCTCGAGGCGACCGTCGAACACCTCAAGATCTGCGACCCAGACATCTTCCTGACGACCGTCGCCTACCCGATCACCGGCACCGAATACCACGCCCAGGTGGCCGACCGCATCCACGCGGCTCAACCCTGGGAGGCACGGACTGACCGAGATCTGATCGTCGAGGGACGCCGGTCGGCCCGCTACTACCACTGGGCAACTCGCTGGATGGTCAACGAGGTGAAACTCCACCAACTCAATGGAAAGGGCAATGCTTCGTCCTTTCAGATCGCCCGCCACCGCCTGGCCGCCTGGCGCGGGCGCCTGGGGATGCACCTGACTCGGAACCACCACGATCCCGCCCCGGGCCGAGGCTGGGCCGAGGTTGAGGCTCGAGCACGAGGAAGCCTGACGTGAGAATTTCCCGCATAATCTTCTTCAACCCCGCCTCAAGTGCTCGTCGAACACCGGTGCTGCCGATGTCGCTTCTGGCGATCGAGGCCGCTCTCGAGGGCCGATGGCCGACCGTCATCGTCGACGGCAATCTTGTCGAAGATGCACTCGAAACCCTCGAACCAGCGATCGGTGGCGACGGGACCGGCACAGTCCTTGCGGTTACCGTCATGCCGGGTCCGCAGTTGGAGCACGCCACCCCACTGTGCCGAGAACTCAAGCAGCGGTATCCCGGACTGACGATTGTCTGGGGCGGCTACTTCCCGAGCCAACACTGGGAAGCTGGCCTCAAGGATCCCGCGATCGATTTCATCGTCCGGGGCCACGGAGAAGCGGTGTTCGCATCGCTGCTGGAACACCTGGAATCCGGCAGCCCGGGACTGGAGTCCATCGCAGGATTGGCGTGGAAGGATCAGGGCCGGCCGCGGTCGAATGCCCGCCCGCCGGTCCCCCACCCGGCAAAACTGCCGGAATGGAATTTCGAGAGTGTGGACATCGGACGGTACTTGCGGCCGACGTTCCTGGGCTCCAAAACAATCGGCCTTCACAGCTCCTACGGCTGCCCCTATTTCTGCGCCTTCTGTGCGGTCGTCACGATGGTCGAGGGCCGCTGGATGGCCTGGTCGGCCGAGCGCACCGCCGAGGCTGTCCGCCGCCTGCACCGAGACTGGGGCGCCGACGCGATCGAATTCAACGACAACAACTTCTTCGTCGACCAGAAGCGAGTCGTCGAGTTCTCCCAGCGCATCCAGGACCTGGGCATCCGCTGGTGGGGCGAGGGGCGCATCGACACGATGATGGCCTTCGAAGACACGACCTGGCGGGAAATGCGGGATTCAGGCCTCAAAATGGTCTTTCTCGGCGCCGAAAGCGGGTCCAAGGACACGCTCAAGCTGATGGACAAGGGCGGATCGGTTTCGCCCGAGATGACGTTGGACATGGTCCGGCGAATGCGCGAGTGGGACATCGTGCCGGAGCTGAGTTTTGTGCTGGGCAACCCTCCGGACGCCGAAGCGGACGCCCTCAATACGATGGAGTTCATCCGGACGGTCAAGGCAGCCAATCCGGCGGCGGAGATCATCCTCTACCTCTACACCCCGGTGCCGCTGGCAGGCGCCCTCTTCGACCAGGTCCGGGCCTCGGGCTTCGCCTTCCCCGAGACCCTGGATCAGTGGATCTCCGGAGATTGGTTGGACTTCGCGCAACGACGCTCCGATTTGCCGTGGGTCGGCCAGAAACTCCAACGGCGCATCAAAAACTTCGAACGCGTGCTCAACGCCTACTATCCGACGACCACCCTTACATCGCTGACAGGCTCCAGACGCCTGTTGCTGCGCGCTGCCTCGGCCTGGCGCTATCACCTTCGATGCAACGCCCTACCCCTGGAACTGGCCGCCCTCCACCGCCTGCTGCACTACCGCCGCCCGGAGTCGTCAGGATTCTAACCCGACCTTCTCACCAGTGATCTACTACGACACCCGATACACCGTACCCTGCCGTGCCTTTCGCAACTCGCCCTCCTCAACGGACTGTCAAGTACGCCTACGTCGGTCAAGTCACGAAAAACCCAGCATGGCACGCCGTCTCGGGCGTCTCGCGACGAAAACCGGTGAGAAGGCCGGGCTAACCCCGTTCGTTCCTCTGGCGGTCTGTTCATTTTCTTGAAATACCTGTTCATTCCACAGACGGACATCTCGAGGGAACCCTCTCAGCATCAGCGGCTGAGTCGGTGACCCAGCCGCGCTCGAATAACCGGATCCACGTACTGGATGTTCTGCGGCTCGAAGGACCGCTGGCGGTAAGGCGTCAGCTCACCCTCCGGCCGCGTTTTGAATCTCTTGTAGCTCCACTGGTATTGCTCCGGGCAGAGCCGGACGCAGCGCTCGACGCCGTGATTCAACCGTGTCAGTGCCACCTGGACATCTGCATCATCCAGACCCTCAGGCGCCGCCAGATAGTTCACCTCAAACCGCCCTGAGGAATCCCGCAATGCCACCCCGAACAGGACGGCCGCTTCCGTTCGCCGCAGCAGACCGCGGACCAGGGTCATGGTCAGAGCCGGTACGCCGAAGAACTCACCGAAGTCACCCGCCGTTTTCACCGGCTCCTGATCCGGCAGAATGACCACCACTTCGCCATCACGAAGAGCACGGAGCAGCAGCCGCACACCACCGCTGGTCGCCGGCGCCATCCGGCATCCGGTTCGTTCCCTGGATTTTCGAATCAAGCGATCGACCTGGTCAATTCGCGCCGAACGGTAGAGCGCAAAGAACGAACCGCGTTGCGTCAGGATCGGATTGAAGAGTTCCCAGTTTCCCAGGTGAGGCAGCAGCAAAATGACGCCGTGCCCTGCCTCGACCGCGGAGTCCAGCAGCTCCCCTCCCGAAACCGAGGCCACCAGCCGCATCAGGTCCTGGGGAGAACGGCCCCAAAGGGCTCCCATCTCGGATGCCGTCGCGCCTGTTTCGACCAAACTGCGCCGAACAAATCGCCTTCGCTCGGCCGGCGGCAACTCCGGCAGACACAAGGCGACGTTGAGTTCGGTGACCGCGCGCAGTCGGGTCGGTCCGGCGCCGGCGATTCTCCCGAACCCGCCTCCCAGCGCCTGACTGAGACGCAAGGGCAACCGCGCCGACACCCAAGCGACCACGCGAGCCAAGGCGCCGATCAGCGGCGACGATATCGAGATCTTTCGAGTTGCCATCAGCTCAGCCTACCAGGGAACAGGATCTTGCTTCAGCCCATTGTTGGTTCCGGCTCCGCCGAGTTAGGATCATGATATGCAGGAACTCACGATTCGAACGGCCGGCGGCATCTCACAAATCCTGGTCGGCCGCCAATTGTTTGCCGACATGCCCCGGCTGATCAACGACAGCGCCTTGCCCCGACCACGGGCGGTCATCAGCAACACAACCGTCGGACCACTGTGGGGCCGAGATGTCGGCAAGACCCTGGACCTCGAACGGTGTACCGAACTGCCCGACGGCGAAGAACACAAGGTCTGGACTCAGGTCGAGGGCCTCTGCGCCCAGTGGTTGGAGATGGGGCTCCATCGGTCGGACACCATCCTGGCGATCGGCGGAGGCGTCGTCACCGATTGCGCCGGATTCGCCGCATCGATCTATATGCGGGGAGTGAAATGGATCGCCGCCCCAACGACCCTGTTGGCGATGGTCGATGCGTCGGTCGGCGGCAAGACCGGGGTCAACCTGGCCGAGGGTAAGAACCTGTTGGGCACCTTCTGGCAGCCCTCCCTGGTCGTGGCCGATATCGACACCCTTGAGACCCTGCCCGAGCGGGAACTGCGCGCCGGCCTGGCCGAGGTGATCAAGAGTGCATGGATCGGCGATCGGGACCTGCTGGACCTGATCGATCCCTCGAGACCCATCTCCGACCCTCTCTGGGAGGAGCTGGTAATGCGCACGATCCAGGTCAAGGCTCGAATCGTCGAGGAGGACGAACGCGAGGTCGGCGTGCGAAAAGCCCTCAACCTGGGTCACACCCTGGGCCACGCCCTGGAAGCCGCGACCGGGTACAAACGCTTTCTGCACGGCGAGGCGATCGCATGGGGAATGAGAGCCGTCGCAGCCATCGCGGCCGAAAGAGGCCTCCTGGCCAACCCATGGCGACGCCAACTGGAGGCCGCCATTGATCGCTTGGGACCGCTCCCGCCGATTGTCGGCATGGCGGCGGACAGGATCCTCCACCATCTGTCCAGGGACAAGAAGAGCGACGACCTTGGGGTTGGCTGGGTCCTGCCGAGTGATGGCGGCGTCGTGCTGGATCAACGGGTGTCGCTCGACGAGGTTCAGAACGTCCTGGAAACCCTCGGTTCAACACCGGCCGTGTAAGCGGAGCCAAGCCCCAACGCCTGGACCTCCGGGCCCGCACCAGTGGTGCCCCGCCAATAAAGGCAAACCTCGTCGAGTTGTTCGTTCTTTGCGGGTTCATGAGAGGATTTCATTGTGGAGGAATGATGACGGAGCACATTGATACTGTTTCCGGTTCGTGCCTGTGCGGTCGATTGACGTTTGAGGTCGAGGAACCCGTCAAGTGGTGCGGGCACTGTCACTGCGACCTCTGTCGCCGGGCCCATGGCGCGCCATTCGTTACGTGGTTCGGTGTCTCAAGGGAGCATTTTCATCTCAAGGGAGGTGAGGATGATCTCCGGTGGTATGCAAGCAGCAAGGAGGCCCAGAGAGGGTTCTGCGGCGCCTGCGGCAGTACGATGTTCTTCAGGTCCACACGGTGGGCCGATGAGATGCACATCGCATTGCCGTTCATGCACTGTGAGATTTCCAAAAAGCCATCGGCGCACGTGTACTGGGACCGGCAAGTTCCGTGGGTCACAGTGGCTGACGATCTCAGAAAACTGGGCGGCCCCACGGGGGTGGAAGCGTTGGACCAGTGACCCGGCGGAGACGGGATCAAACTGTAGGGGCTTTCCTGTACCTGCCCGTTTCAGGCGGCTTGCAACAGGCCAGGGCTACTTTGACCCCCAACACGGGCCGTCACGGGGGACGGCCCCTACGACACCGTGATCCTCAACAGATCTTGTCGCTCCGGGTCCCCAGCCCACGCTGGTCGCTTCGCGACCTCCACGGCTCCGCCGTGACCGCCCTTCGTGCGGTACGCGATGTCCCTTGCCCACGCTACCCGCTTCGCGGGCCCGAGCCTATCGGCTCGGCAGGCCTTCGGCCTGGCGTCGGTTCCTACCAAATAACCTGATACGCGATGGAGGCGATGTCGAAGTCGGCGCCGATTGAGGTGACGGCGCCTGTGTGTACCGCCAGTTTGACGGTCTTCCCCCTCCCCGCTGGGAGAGAGAGGGTCAGCCCAACCCTGGAGTTTTTTTGGAGATCATCTTTGTGCACCCCGTCGATGGTCGATTCTCCCCCGGTGAAGTAGTTGGCGTTCAGGGCCAACCACAGGGCGGGCTTGAAGTTGTAGCTGATGTGGGCTTGAAAGCTCCCGATCGGGTCCTGCTGCCGGGTGACGCCTCCGGGTGCGTCGGTGTTGGTCGTAAAGACCCAGACTCCGACGGCCCCTTCGAAGATCCATTTTCCTTTGATGCTCGAATAGCCGATTTCCGGCTTGACGGCCCATCGGTTGGTGCCGAAATTGATCAAATGGTCCGAGGTGTATTGGCCACCGGGCGGGGCCACGGTCAGACTGAGACCGAGGTTGCGGCCCTGTTTGTACTTGGCAAATTCCTTGGGCTTCAATGCTGGCCCGCCGAGAAGATTGACGGCCAACCGTGCTCGTGGTGTCGCCCAACCGGCACGATCTCCTTCGACAAAGGAGCCGCCGAGTGTTGCCGACGCGCTCATGTAGACGTAGGGCATCGACAGCATCAAATTGGCCGACCGCCCGAACAGACCGAAGGATCGCACGTAGGCCAGGACGATGGTATGGGCGTCGGCCTCCAGGTCTTCGATCGGCGTCGACGGTTCGGTGACGACGTTGCCGGAAGAAAAGACATAGACGAATGCCGCAGCGTTGATCCCTGTGGGCATGGTTCTGTAGGCGCGAGGTTCAAGTTCTTGTGCCGATCCGGCGGATGCGGCCATGGTCATCAAGACCACCGTGACGACAAGGCGGACAGCGCCGAAAATCTTCATTCGACGTGGTTTTCAACTCTGATCGGTGGCTGGAACCTCGATCGGCGCCTCAGGATCCCAGCCGCCTCCCAGCGCGCGGTAGAGACGGATCAGGTTTGAAACAGCGTCACCTTCGGAGGCGGCCAGTTCGTCCTGCCGTGTCAGCAGGCTTCGTTGCGTATCCAAAACATTCTGGAAGTTGGTCAGCCCGGAACGATATTGGGTCAGGACCAGCTCCAGCGAGTGCTGGGTGGCTTCGACCGAATCAGTGAGATGACGGCGCCGCCTGACCTCGTTGGCATAGGCCACCATCGCATTCTCGGACTCTTCGAGTGCCGAGAGCACGGTCTGTTCGTAGGCGGCAAGCGCCTGCTCGGTTCGGGCTTCTTCCGCGCGGATCTGGCTGCGTATGCGCCCGCCGGAGAAGATATTCCAGCGGATAGGCAGGCCAACGTTCCATGTCAGGCTGCCGCTGTCGAAGAAGTCACCGCCACTGGTGGATTGCAGACCGAGAAAGCCCCCCAGACTGAAGCTGGGGTAGAGGTCGGCCGTTGCGACGCCGACGCGTGCCGTCTGTGCCGCGAGGGTTCGCTCGGCCAGTCGTACGTCCGGACGTTGTCGCAGCAGTTCTGCCGGAAGGCTGACAATCACGGCGGGAGGCTCATGAGGGATCGGCGCCGGCGCGGCAAGTTCGTCGTGCAGAGCCCCGGGCGATTCTCCCAGCAGCACCGCCAGGCGGTTCAACGATTGGTTGAGCCTCGTCTCGAGGACCGGGATCAGCGATCGTGTGTTGGCGACATTGGAGTCGGCTTGTGCGACGTCGAGAGCGGAGACGAGGCCCACCGCAAATCGATCCCCGGTCAGCTGCTGCGTCTCTTCCTGACCCTGGACATTGGCCTTTGCCAACCCGATGCGTTCCTGCGAGCTGCGCACGCTGACATAGGCCAGGGCCACCTCGGCATAGAGGGAGACCAAGACGTCACGATAGGCTTCCACCGAGCCTTGAGCCGTTGCGTCGGCCGCCTCGACCTGTCGGCGGATCCGTCCGAAGAGGTCGATTTCCCAGGAGGCGCCGACGCCGTAGTCGTGGAGATTCTGGGCCTCGAAGCCCCCAGGCGGCGCAAAGTCCGCCGCGGGACCGTTGTCGCTGGGCTGAGACCGCGACGACTGGCCGTCCAGGGTGACCTGGGGGGACTGGGCGCTGCCGGCAACTCCGCGAAGGGCCCGAGCCTCCTCGACCCTCCAGAGAGCCTCCCGCAGGCCCAGATTGCCCGCGGTGGAGCGATGGATCAGGTCGGAGAGGACGGGGTCGTCAAACTCCAACCACCAGGTCTGGAGGGTGGCGGTTCCGTCGCCGATCCCGGTGGTCGCCGCGGTGTGCCAGGAATCAGGCGTATTGAGTTCCGGTTGGACGTAGTCCGGACCGACCGTCATGCATCCGGTTGAGGTAGCCATCGCCAGGCCCGCCGCAATCAAAATGGCTGGTGCTAATGTGCCGTTCTTTCTGCTCATAATTGACGATGATAGCTGATCATCGAGTAGAAACTCGAAACTAGAAACTAGAAACTAGAAAAACACGGCGGAGCCCAGGTTCACAACAGCCAGGGCGGGGACCAAGAGGTGGTAGAGACTTCAGACGCAGTACACTAGTGTAGTGCGCCTGAAGTTCGTTCCATTGGCTGGCGAGTCATCCGCGCCGCTGACGAGGCGCGACAACGCAGTCGTAGCTGGGCTACTTCAAGGAGGAGCAACGAAGCCAGCGGTGTGGAGGGCCGTCAGGAGATGG
>DAOWGJ010000199.1 GCA_030637505.1 Holophagae bacterium | reverse complement strand
GCCGGGCCGACGGCCCAGCCGGTGTAGGGTGGAACGGCCAAGGCAACGTCCGAGGGCCCAAGGCGGTGTGGTTGTGCGACGTTGGACTCAGGTTTCGGCGCCTCTTCGAAGAAAGTCCTCGACATGCCCAGGGGATCGAGAATACGACGTTGGACAAACGCCTCCCAGGTCGAGGACGAGGCCGACCCGATCAGGCGGCCCGCAACCATGTACATCAGGTTCGAGTACTGGAACCGGTCCCGAAAGGCGGCGCTGGACTCCAGGTAGCGCATGTGTTTGATCATGTCGGCGCGGTTGAGATCCGACCTGTACCACAGGGCGTCGTGGCGGGGGAGACCGGTACGGTGGGTCAGAAGATCTTTGAGGGTGCAGTTCAAGGTCGCCTGTCCGTCCCGAAGGTGGAACTCAGGGACCATCGAACGTACGGGGTCATCCCAGTTGAGCACGCCCTCATCGACCAGCATGGCGGCCGCAGCCGCCGTGAAGGCCTTGGTAGCCGAACCGATGCCGAAGATCGTTTGCGGGGTTACGGAGTGTTTGTCGTGAACGCCCAGAACACCGAAACCTCCCGAATAGATCGTGCCGTCCCCTTGGACGACGGCGACAGCGACGCCCGGGACGCCCCAATCGATCCTGACGCTTTCCACCAGAGCCGGCAGACCGGCCAGCGGATCCTGATCGGCCGCCCCCACCATCCCGGAAAACCCGATGGTAACGACGAGGCAAACTACCCCCGCAGGAGAGAGCAGTTTTCGTGGATGCGCGAGGGCCTCTAGGCGTTTGTAGACCTCCTGAAAAAGGCAATAACCACAGAGACACAGAGAACACAGAGAAGAAAACACAGAGGAGAGTCCTGGCGGATTCGTCAACGCCGCCCGGTACGCGGACTTCGTCCGCTTACGGCAGAAGAGAAACGAGCTCCAAGAACCAGTTCTTGTCCCCCGAATCTCTTCTGCCCCCACACGCTTCGCGTGTAACCGGGCTCCGGGGCACACCAGCTGAGGTTGAACCCTGTGCGCGTTGGATTGGTTCGGCCCATGCGGGCGAAGCCCGCGTGCTGAAGGCATGCACTTCGATGGGACACCCTGCGTCCAGGGCGATGGGCAGGCCTTCTGCTGAGCCCGCGTAGCGGGTGGGCGAACGCTGGGAGCGCCCTCGGGTTGCCCTCTGTGTTCCTCTGTGCTCTCTGAGCCTCTGTGGTGAATTTGCCGGCCGGCCCGATGGGAAGTCCAGACAAGTCGGTTGCCGTTTCGCCGGGCCTTCATCATCAATCCTCGATCTTCAGCGTGTGCCCTGCAGAGTAGGCTCCGAACTCGGGCGCGTACATGCTCTGTAGAACCACCGGCGCCACCTTGAAGATCCCGCCCATCACGGCGCGCAGCCGGTAGCGGAATGTGTACTCACCGGCGGGCAGCCACTCGAAGAAGAGGTTGGACCCGGAGTCGCGGACTTCCTCGTAGGCGGCGACGCCGAGGTCCCACCGCCACCCGGACCGCAGTGCTTCCGGTTCGAACCCGGCGCCCCGGGGCGAGCGAAGGTGAACGTATTCCGCCTGGTGGCGAGCCTTGATTCTCAGCTCAACCTCGAGTTGATCACCGACATTGAGGTGTGTCCCTGGTGTCATCGGTTCCAGTACGTATTCGTCACCGACCAGTTTCCTCAGGTAGAAGGTGCGCTCGACGCTGAAGAGATCGCCGTCGCCCTTCTCGGGGAGTTTTTCGGTAGAGAAATGCCACGTGGCCGTGGCAAAGGCGATGCCGGGCGTGTCCTTCTCGACGACGATGGTGGTCATCGTCTCCGGGTCGATCTCGGGGCCTGGAATGATCACGCGGGCGTCCTTCCCGCTGAAGGCATCCGGCTCGAAGATGAAGTGGCGGGTGATCGGGCCGACGGTGACCTTGGCCTCTTCGCGCTGTCCCAACTGCCCCTCGTGTTCGAGGTAGTGGACCAGAGCGTAGACGACCTCGGCGGTCGTTCGGGTGCTCTCCCAGTGGTTGAGCTTTTTGTTGAGGTAGATCCACTGGACCAGGCCCAAACGCCTGTCGTCGTCCGGGTCCAGTTCAGTCAGGGCCCGCAGGGCGACGGCGTGGGTCTCGACGGTGTCGTTGTACCAGAGCCATGCCCGCTCCTCTGGCGCCCAGTAGGTGCCCAGATCGCGGTCGGTCTTGGCGGAGTCCATCACCGAGTCCCAGACCAGGCTGGCATCGCTATTTCTGCCGGCCCGTTTGAGAGTCATCGCCAGATAGGCCTTGAGCCGAGGCGAGTGCCTCTTCCAGTTGCTGAAGCTGTAGTCGAGCATGTGGCGTCGGTCGTCTGAGGTAAAGACGCCGCCGGTCCAGCTCTCGTCCGGGTAGGACGACAGAACGAAATTGAGCCAGGTGATGGTCTCCCAACAGCAGCCGGTTTCGACCATGCGAGAGGCGATGTCGTCGAGATAATGGCGGTGCATGTAATCCCATGCCCGGATGATGACGTTCTTCGGGACGTCGACCTCAAATTCCAGGGCGTGGGCGAAGCCCGCCAGGACGTAGAGGGTCATATAGGGCGACGGTGGGCCGCCCGGCCACCAGGGGAAGGCGCCCAACGAGGTTTGCACCTTCTCCAAATCGGTCAACGAGGATCGGCGTTGCGCCTGGGCGATGCGGGGATCCAGCACCTTGATCAGGTGCTCCGGTCCTTCGTCGCCCCCCCGGCTCCGCACCAGCCACGGGGTCTCCTCAAGGGCGAGTTTTCGGTTGGGGTCGTCTGCGCCCCAAGCTTCCAACCGCGTTTCTCTTTCGGCCATCGTTTCGGCCATCTTTGCGATGGCGGGGTAGCGATCGAAGACCGAGGTGACGATGCCGGTTGACAAGAAGCGATTGAGGGTCTGTTCGGTGCACTCGTAGGGGTAGTCGATCAAATAGGGGAGGGCATCGAGCACGCCGTAGAACAGCTGAGCATCGACCGAAACGACCAGTTGATCGTGGATCAGGGTCGGGTCATCGGCCAACATATCGGGGAATGACAGTTCGCGACGGTCCTCGTCTCGAAGCGCGGCGAATCGGCTCTGGAGCAGGTGCATGCGCCCGGGCAACACCGGAAGGGGCCGGATCTCACCGTCGGAAAAGTCGCCGGCCGTTGCCGTCACCTTGAAGCTGATCAGCCCGGGGCGGGGCGGGACCTTGAGCGGAAACACCAGGGTCGTGCACTGGCCCGGTTCGACGGTGAATTCTGTGTCGTCGGCCTTTTGGGGGTAGATGGCGAAGGCAGGACGCAGGTCCTCGCCGGTATCGGGGTCGGTCAGTTCGAGGCGGAGAGTGCCCTCGAGGGTCGTCTCTCCGGCGTTGTTGACGACGACTCGGAGAGCGGCACGATCACCCTCACGAAGGAAACGCGGCACGGCAGGCCGAACCATCAGTTCCTTGACGGTCTTGACTTGGCGCTGCTCTGAGGCGCCCCGGAGGTCCCGCGTGACGGCATGGACCCAGAGATTCCACTCGGT
>DAOWGJ010000386.1 GCA_030637505.1 Holophagae bacterium | reverse complement strand
TTCGACCCCGGTCTCGTGCCCAGCCGGGAGTTCAACCTCTGGCGGCTCAGGGGCATGGCCAGGGCGCATTACACCCTGGGCGAGTTCGAGCAAGAGCTGGAGATCATCCTGCGGGCTCGCAAAGAGTTCCCGAACAATGGGGGGGTGGCGATACACAAGGTCCGCGCGCTCTCGGCCCTGGGCCGGCTCGACGAGGTCGACCAGCTCATCGAGCAAAGCCTGTCCGAGCAACTGGGTGTAACGCCGGCAGGGCTGGCCATCGAGGCGAGCATCGAGCTGAGAGCCCGGGGCCACCGGCAGGAGAGCCTCGACTACGCCAATCACGCCCTCGATCGGACCAAGATCCAGGGGCGGGAGAACCCGACGGACCGCGCCAGGGCATTGCTATGTGCAGAGCGCTGGGACGAGGCGCGCCGAGCCTACGAGCAGCTGGCTGCAGAGAAACCGGACGAGTGGTCGTATCAGGCACAGTTGGGGATAATCGCCGCTCGGGCCGGCGAGCGCGAGGAGGCGCTGAGGATTTCGAACGAGCTTGCAACCGTCCGTGAGGTAGCGAGGTGGGAGAACGGTTGGCCCGCCTACTACCGGGCCCGTATTGCCGCGGTACTCGGCGACCGTGAGCAATCGATCGCCTTGATCCACGAAGCCATCGACCAGGGTTTCTGGCACTTTGACCACCTGCGCCGCGACATGGACCTGGAGTCGCTGCGCGACTACCCGCCCTTCCAGGAGCTGATCCGCCCGAAGGGCTAGTTCCCGTCCGGAAACGGCACTTTTTCGCAATTTCGTCGTCAGGCAGCGGGTTTCCTTGTGCGACGTACAGGAAGTACGCCTCCGCGGAAACCCTTGTCTTCCTAGAACTTATCGAAAAACTGCTCGTTTCCGCATCGGGAACCGCGCAGTTCCCAGCCGGACTTTCCGGATGGGAACGGGCTAGGCAATCGTCAGTAACGAGTGCGCGGTGATCAAATTGGCACGGATGTCTAGGCCGTGGGTGCAGGCGCCTGTGCAGGGCGCATCGCAGCTCATGCAGGTCGAGCCGTTGCGGTTTTCGAGCCTGGCGTATTTGCTCATTGCTTCCTTTTCGCGGCCCTGGCCGGAGAAATAGTAGGCATAGCGCATGATCGTGCTGACCGGCAGGCTTTCGCTGCACTGTGACAGGCAGTCGGTGCAGCCGTGGCGGCAATAACTGCTGCTATAGGCAACCTGGTAGTCGTCAAGGAGTCGCCCTTCGGCGCTTTGCATTCTGGAGCCGGAGAGGGCGACGAAACGGTCGACCTGCTCGAAGTCCCGCATGCCGAGGCAGACGGTGTGCATGTCGGGGTTCTGCAGCACCCACTTGGCCGCGGCGACCCGCAAACCGGCCACGCCGGTGATGCCATGTTTTTCGCGGAAATCCTTGGTCTTTTCGTAGGCTTCTTTCTGGCTTGCCAGCCAGCCCTCGATCTCCTCGATCGACTTCGCTCGTTCCTGGCCCTCTTTCTCCTTGCGCTCGATGTATTTGAGCAGGTCGCCGGTGGGGTTCTTGGGGTCCCAGGGCGGCAATTCGACGGCGCCAGGGGCGGTCTTCATCGCGGTCGTTCCAATGTCGGCTTTCTTGCACGCCGCGATCACTCTTTCGGCCTCATCAGAGTTCATGAAGTTGTAGGAGAGCAGCATCAGGTCGAAGCGGCCGTCGGAAACGGCTGCGAGCAGCACCTTCTCCATGCTGTCGCCTTCTTCTCCCCGTGGCCCGTGGCACGAGATGCCGGCGTGTTTGACGCTGCCGTCAGCCTTGAGCTTTTTGATCGCCGCGTGGAAATGCTCGTTCGGGATGGTGTCGGCCGAGGAGACGGCGTGCATGTACAACGCATCGGCGTAGGGCGTCTTGAGGCGTTCGAGGGACTTGGCGTACCGATCGAGTATTGTCTGCTCGGTGTCGTCGTCCTTGATCTCGAGCTTGGTCGTGATGAAAATCTTCTTGCGGTCCATGTTCTCCATGGCGCCGCCGATGACCCGCTCGTGCTCACCGTTTCCGTAGGATTCGGCGGTGTCGAAATAGTTGATACCGAGGTCGTAGGCATGACGGACCAGGTTCTTGTCTGAGGCGCCGGCCCCCGCCGAGACGTCCGACGCCCGGAACTCCGTGCGGCCGAGTCTGCGCCACTGCACAATGCCGCGTGGTTTCTCCTCTTCGCTTTCGACAGCGCTCAAAGGCAGGGCGGTTGCTGCAGCAGCAGCACTGCCGACCGCCAAAAATCCGCGGCGGGACAGGTTTCGCGCATCAATTCGATTTTTTTCGTCCATGGGGTGCCTCCTCGGGGTATGGGACATTCTTCATCATACGACTGACAATCAGTTGAGTTGCAGTCAAAATAGACAGTGTCTCAATTACGATCATATCCCAACATCAGTTTACACCGCACCATTGTCGAAATTCGAGGCCAATTCCAATCCTTGAGCAGGAAGAACGGGCCCTGAAGGACCCGCCTACAAAAAAAAGGACGTTGTAGGCAGGTCCTTCAGGGCCTGCTGTTCGGTCTTATCCGGGGAAGGGGTTCGGCCGATCTTTGCAGACGGTCCCACTCCGGCGTATCCTCGTTCCATGAAAGAAACTCCAGATGCAGTGAAGGCATACATCGCGATCAGTCGGCGAAAGTTGATCGGCACGTGGGGGCCGGCAGCGATCGCAGGGCTGGCGCTTGGAGGCACTGGGTTTGCTCTGCATGGGCGCCAGGGCCGCCACACACCGCCGCTGCCGGACAGTGCCTTGGCTCTGACCGATTGGCGGATGGATCCCGACGATCGCCGCTTGGCCATCGCGGGTGGTGGAGGGCCTGCCGAGAATTTGCGCCGCGCCCTCGGCGCCATGGGTGGCATTGGGGCCTTTGTCAAACAAGGTGACAAGGTGGCGATCAAACCCAACTGCGCGTGGGATCGACGCCCTCAGCAGGCAGCCAATACAAATCCTGACCTGGTTGCCGAACTGGTGCGTCAGTGTCTGGCTGCAGGCGCCTCCAAGGTCACCGTACTGGATAATTCCTGCCATGACCCGGGCAGGGCCTTTGACCGTTCCGGTATCGCGGCTTCGGTCAAGGAGGCCGGCGGTGTCTGCGCCCACCAGAACAACGTCAGTACCGAGGTGAGAAATCTCGGGGGTTCAGTACTCGGCAGCTGGGAGGTGCTGAGACCGATCGTCGAGGCCGACCGGGTGATCAATGTGCCGATCGTCAAACACCACTCCTTGAGCCGGGTCACGGTGGGCATGAAGAACTGGATGGGCGCGATCGTCGGTTCGCGGCCGAATCTCCATCAACGGCTCGCACAGGCGTGCGCCGAACTCGGTGACGCCTTTCGCCCGACCCTGACGGTCGTCGACGCGACCCGTATTCTCACCGGGGGCGGTCCGACCGGTGGTTCACTGGCCCAGGTCAAGAATACCGACCTTCTCGCCGTGGCGACCGATCCAGTCGCCGGGGATGCGTGGGGCGCTTCGCTGCTCGGGATAGAGCCGCAGGACATGCCCCTCCTGGCCATTGCCGAGCGCCTCGGCGTCGGCAACTCAGACTGGCGTTCCGTCGAAATCAGCGTGTGAAGCCATGAGGATCAGACCCCGCCATTGGCGCATTCTTTCGCAGTCTGTTTTTCTCTTCATATTCCTGGGGCTGTTCTTCAGCCTCTCGGATTCACGGGTTCCCGGGGCGCTGGCGTCGGCCATGCTGGCACTTGATCCTCTGACTGCCGTTTCGACGGCCCTCGCCGACTGGACCCTTCCCCGATGGAGCTGGGTCGGGCTGATCGTATTGATGGTCACTGCCCTGGTCGGCCGCGTCTTCTGCGGCTGGGTCTGCCCTCTGGGAACTCTGCAGCATCTGATGTCGTGGATTTCGGGCCCGGAGAAGCGGAAACGTGCCAAGATCAATCGATATCGCCCGTACTTTGCCCTCAAATACATCGTGCTGTTGGTGCTGCTCGGGCTCGCGGCGTTGGGCTCGAACCACACGGGCTGGCTGGATCCCATACCGCTGTTGCACCGCGCGTTCGCTGCCGGCGTCAGGCCTCTCTGGATGGGCACGGCGGTACCCGCAGGCTGGGTGGCATTCGGTCTGCTCGCGGCGATTCTTCTTTTGTCGGCATGGATGCCGCGTTTCTTCTGCCGGGTTCTGTGTCCGCTCGGCGCCCTGCTCGGTCTTTTCGCCCGGCTTGCTCCTATTCGAATTCGGCGGCTTGACGACAGTTGTACGGGGTGCACGCTGTGTGTCTTGCCGTGTCAGGGTGCCGACGAGCCTCTCGGTGACCATCGTGTCAGCGAGTGCCACGTCTGCCTCAACTGCCTGGAGGTGTGCTCGGAGAACAGCCTTTTCTACCGCATGGCCGGTGATGGCGATGTGGTGTCACAAACGCCGGATCTCAATGTCGGACGCCGCCGTTTTCTGCTGACCGCGGCTGCAACGGCTGTCGTCGCGCCAGTCGTTCAGGTCGCGGGCGGTGGTTTTGAGGGCAGCAGCCACGACGCGATTCGGCCGCCGGGCGCGCTTGACGAAGAGGCCTTCCTCTCACGCTGCATCACCTGTGGCGCCTGCTCGGCATCGTGCCCGACCGGAGTCATCGCCTCTGATTTCGGCAAGACCGGACTGGGCGGCTTGTTCACGCCGGTACTCAACATGCGGCACGGCTGGTGCGAGCCGTCCTGCATTCGCTGCGGCGAGGTCTGTCCGACCTCGGCTCTGAGTCTGCTCGCGCCGGAGGCGAAGCAGGCCATCGGGAAACCGGCCGAAGTCACCATCGGCACGGCCTTCATGGATCGTGGCCGTTGCCTGCCGTGGGCGATGGATACGCCCTGCATCGTCTGCGAGGAGATGTGCCCGACTTCGCCCAAGGCGATCGAGTTTGAGACGGTGCAGAGTAAAGACCGTGAAGGAAAGACCATCACCCTGCAACGCCCGGTGATCATCCCCGGGCTGTGCACCGGCTGCGGCCTGTGCGAAAACCGATGCCCGGTCGGTGGCCAAGCGGCGATCAGGGTCTCGTCGGTGGGGGAGAGTCGCGACCCCCGAAATCAGATGTTGCAGCGGGTGATCGTGACTGCCGACCTCGAGGGATAAAATTGACCAGAGGATGGGTGGAACCGATCCACTGCCTTCCAAGGAATTTCGTGCGAACCCTCGCCAACACGGGCCGGAAATTCCGTGATCCCGTAACGGGTTGTACCGGGCGTGAGACGAATTTTGATCTCTGCGGCAGTGGTTGCAGGCCTCGGCGCGATCTTCTGGTTCATGATCTTAAATTTGGAGAGTAAGCCCTCCGGTAGAGTCGACTTGGCCGCAATCATTCTGCGCGCTCCCGATGGATACAGTGTCCAGGACCTCGGCTCCGCATCATTTGCGTCGGCGGCTGCGGTGTTGAACAAAGGTTCCGGAGGCCGGGCGGGGGCACGTTTCATCGAACACGGAGACACCATCATCCTGTTCGCCGACCGCAGCAATGACCGAATCGTTGAGATGCGGGCCTCACGAACGGGGACGGTCGTTGAGTGGCATTGGCAAGGGTACGTCGATCGCCGCCTCGCGTGGGCAGCAGAACACGGTGATCTGAATACGCCGGGGCTTCCGCCACCAACCGGAAAGAATCTCTATCATTGATATTCGGCGGATAAACCTGTCAGTTTGTAGGGGAGAATCCGCGCTATCCTTGGCCCGTGGACCGGACGAATCCTCAACCAGAGCCTCTTGACCCGAGCTGGCAGCGATACAGCGACAGGCCTTTCCCGCCCTACCGATACGTGCCGCGTATGACACCACATCCGTATCGCGATTCGGCCGGCCATTCCTACGGCCGAGGTCTGCCGGACGCTGAAGCGTTCTCTCCGGACCTGTGGCGGACCGTGCCGGAGTACTTGCTGGGGATCGACTACTACAACTTCGCCTATTGGTGGGAAGCACACGAAATCCTCGAAGAAATCTGGCACCGAGTCGGCCACCGGACCGAGCAGGGACAATTCCTGCAGGGATTGATCCAGGTTGCGGCCGGATTTCTTCACCGTTTCGGCGGTCGTACGAGGCAGTTTCACATTCAGGCGGAGAAGGGGCGCGCACGGTTGATCAAAACCCCTGATATCTACATGGGTGTTGATGTTGCGGCCTTCGTCAAAGAGCTTGATGCCACCCTGGAGCAACCATCAAAGCACTACCCGCTGATCCGGCTCCATCTGTGAGACGCCGCTCCAAGCCCGACCGACCTACTTCGCCGCCTTGGCGGCCTTTTTAGCAGCCTTGTTGGCCTTTTTCTCCTTCATCGAGAGTTTAGGCTTGTTGCTTTTCTCTTTTTTCTCTTGACCCTTGCCCATCATCAGCTCCTTTCTCGGCGACGGCGTTGTTCAGCCGTTCAGCCGGGATACTGGCGGGTGCCACTCTATACCCTCAACGCCAAAGTTCAGAACGATTTCTTAACAGGCTGCGCTTCTCGTTGTATTTCGAACGGATCGCCGAGAACTCGTGGTGGTCAAATCGAAGCTCCTCGGCAATTTTTCGAACCTCGTTCTCCTCAACCATCGAGATCTCGTCATCAGCTGCAGAGACCTCGAACAAACAATGGAGCAGCCGCTCCTTCTGCTCGCGGTCGGCAATCTTGTTGAATTCCCGGGTGACCAAGTAGTTCTCGGTCCCTCCCAGCAGCGATTGTTGCGACTTCGCGATCTGCACGACGAGGACCGCCTGCGCCTCTTCGAGTCCCCCTGCCTCGCGAATGACCTCCTCCATACGTTGGGTCTCCTCTTCACTGATTTCCATGTCTGAGTTTGCGACCCGAGACAATACAAAGGCAAAGGCCGCAATATAGCGTCCCTGGGCGGGTTCGAGGCGATCGATCTCACGAACGATTCGCCTCACCGTTTCGGTGTCGCTGACGAACTCCGGCTGGGGCACGTCTTCGAGGCCGAACAACCGACTGAAAAAGGACTTCACAGAAACCTCCAGATCATCAGGTGTGCGCCGCTTGAGCGGCGAGCCCTTATGGTACAGGGGCGCCGCGCTTGCGCTACGACAGAGGGGCGGTAGAGGTTCTCACGGTCGTACGGAGGCTGACCACCACCTCGTCGGTCACGGTGGCATCGCCGGCCTGATTGCCGGCGGTCAGGCTCACCGTAAAGGTCCCGGCGCTGGTGTAGACATGGGCCGGGTGCTGTTCCGAACTTGTTCCGTCATCCCCGAAATCCCAGGTCCAGGCCGTTGGTTCGTTCCCCGAGTTGTCGGTAAAACTGATCGTTTGACCGACAATGGGATGAGAGGGAGACCACGAGAAAAGAGCCTCGGGGGCAGTCTCTACCACTCTCGGTGTCACCGTAATTTCGTCCAGCAGAGGAGACTCGTCCGACGCCGGCCTTTTCATCGCCACCTCGATCTCAAGATATCGACCTGCCGCGGTTGAAACCAGTTCGTCTTCGTTCACAGCAACTTCCCACCCCGACCACACGTTCTTGTCGTGTGAGCTCCGCACCCTGACCCTCAGCTCGGTTCCCTCGGGCTCGACGGCAGCCCACGAAAGGGTGTCCCAGGCGGTGTTTTTCTGCTGACTGTCGTAGACCACCGTCCAGCTGCCGTAGGGGACTGTCAAGGAGCGGGCGACCAAACCGGTCAGGTCCCCGGTCGCGTTAATTCCCGCGATATTCAGCAGCTGTTTTTGTGTTTCGACGTTCATCGTCTGCGGGTTGATGCGGATCAGAACTCCGCTGCTCTGACCGGTGATCCAGACCTTGCCGGCGCCGTCGAGAGCAACGGCGGAAGGACGATTGGCGAATTGGAGCGAGCCCAATATGACTCCGTCGGTCGAGTACCGGCGAACCACCTGTGAACCCGGCGCAGCAACCCAGAGCTGGCCGTCCTCGGTCACCGCCATGCCGCTGGCTTCATAGTCCGCGTTGAGACTGAGGTCGACGTCGTCGGTGCTCAGGTCCACCCGTGAGAGCCTGGAATGCCGGAAACCGGAGACGAAGAGGTGTTGGCTGCCGTCCAGGGCCAGTCCTCGGGAACCGTGATCGAGGTCGACTTTCAGAATCTCATCGGTCTCGGGGTCGATTTTTAGGATCCAGGTGTCGGGCCAACTCGAGCACCACAGATCACCACCGGCGGCCACCGCAGCAGCGTAGGGCCTGGTGTCGGCGGGCCCAAGGTCGACGGTGTTGAGGATTTCCCCACTGTCGCCGTCAATCAGGAAGAAGCTTCGACGATCAGCCACCCCGACCCAAAGCCGGTTTTCCTCGTCGACAGCGAGGGCTTGCAGCCGATTGGACGAGTAGTTCCCATGCTGATCGCCTGGTGTGTGCGCCCCCTCCTCGCCGGCCACCAGAACCACTTCAAAGAGCACACACTCGTCCTCACCCCATGCCTGCATTTCATCACTGCTGATATCTCCGTCGCCATTGCGGTCCGAAGAGGTGTCGATGGCCCCGTTTCCGTTACGATCGACACAGCTCCAGCGTTCTGCAAGCCCGATCTTGACCACCGTCCCGCCGTCTCGGTTCCCAACCCAGCAGTTGCCATCGAGATCGACCACCGTTGGTATGGGGTTCAGCGTAACCTCGGCCGGTCCTGTGCGGTAGCGGGCCAACTCGTCGCCGGTCTCAGAGTCCACCTTGGATACCGTGCCCGCGATCGACGACGGTACCCAGAGATAGGGAAAGGCACTCCAGGATTCACTCATTCTCAGGGAGTCCGCCTCCGCTTCGAGGCCGATCGAGCTTCCCAACGCAAAGTCCGCATCGGTCGTATAGGTGCGGCCGGCAGCTGCCTGTTCCCCGGAATCGGCCAGCAGACGGACCTTGTCGACATAGGCGCCCTCGAACCGGATGTCGTGATCGCTCTGGTAGACAAAGGCGATCCACACCAGTGGTTCGCCGGTCACGTCGAGGCCGTCGACCCAATCGGTAAGGTCAACATCGAGAGTGGTCCAACCGCCGGTGTCACTGGAACTCGCTCGGCCGGTGAAATTCTCTCCGTCGGTAGACACCAGCCACATAAAGTTGTCGTGGAAGAGTTCAGTCTTGAGCCACAGATCGAAAGTCAGGTTTCCTGTCGATGCTTCGCTGAGATCGAAAGGCCCTGCAACCGTCCAAACTGCGGCTTCCACCGGCGCCAAACCGCCGTCTTCGGGCGCCTCGCTCCCAGAGCCGGCACACCAGATGCTGAAGCTCCCGTCAGAGGCCCGGTGATTGCGGCGGCCCCAGTCGACATCGGCTGAGTCGGTGGCGTGGAACACCACCCAGGGCGTGTTCGGCCAACTTCCTTCGAAGGACTCGTCAAGAAGCACTGTTTCGGCCTTCGCTGTACCCGTTGAGACGCCGGAATCGAGTTTGAGCGCCGCGCGCCTGTGCAGCCGGCGGCTCAGGGCTGACGGAGCTCGGACCACCACCAATGACCGGTCTTCAATGTCGTCGTGGGCTCGATGAGCTCCCGCTACACCCATTCCGGCAACCCCCAATATGGCCAGGGTCATCAGGGGTCCGTTGAGGTACGTCATCCTCATGTCACCGCCCCGGTTCAGATTCTTGTTATTGGTCATCTTCATCGACATTCACACTACAAGTGGAGAAGCAACCTGATGTAGAGGCCGTCGAAACTCGCCGGTCCATCGTCATCTGTCCAATCGCGATAGCGCCAACCACCCTCCAGCCCGAGGCGCCTGTGGGTCTTCCAGCGGATCCCCAACTCACCTCCCCACATCAGCTTGTCAACGGAATCCGTCGCTTTCACCTCGGTCGAACCTGGGTCGTCGTTGGAGGACTCCGGGGTGAATGTGGCTTTCCTGTCGCCGGTCGCCCACCGTGCCACCAGGCGGCCCGAGAATATGAAATTTCCGGTCAGTCCGAATTCGGCATCGAGCCCGACGGCGGCGCCCCAGAGCTTGGATTCGGCACGATCCACAGGGAGGCCGGGTTCTTGCAGCGGAATCCTGCGCTCTTTGATTTGCATGTTGGTCAGGGCAATCCAGGGGCGCAAAAGGTCACCGCTTGGGAACACAACATTCTGGGTCAGGGCCAGGTCGTACACCTTTATCTCAAATTCCAACGAATGCAGGGCGATGACTGAGCCGTCTTCATTGTATTGAAGGCCTTCGCCGGTCAGCTGGGGATAGAGTTCCACGGAGAGGAACCCTGAATATTCCTCGCCGGGCAGCCTAAGGCGGATTTCGGCCAGTTCGAAGGAGCTCTCGTCAACCGTGTCCCACGTCTGATACTTTGACGGGTCCCACCAGCCCCAGGCGCCGCCGTTCTTATATGACGGGCTTTGAGAGCTGCCGGTGATCTCGAGGGTCGTCAGGAAATCGTCAGCTCGCACAATTCCCGGGCTGAACGCCGATCCGATCGCACACAAGAATACTGACACGACAGTCAGAGGCTTTGTCATCGCGGCGCCATTCATCTACGGTCTCCCTTTGGGGTGTACGCCTCTCGGAGTGCAACCGTCCATTCGCATCAACGATAACCAAACGGGGCCATGCACATCAGGATGGTTCCACCCATCATAACTCTCCCATTTCCCGTCATCCTCGGAGAGTCAGTTCAAAAAGTCCTTCGATAGAAAAACTGGACTGGAAGGCGGTATGATATACGAGGAGGATCCGATGAGAACAACCAGAGCGATTTATCTCCTTGTTTGCGTGACCATGGTGCTGTCAGGGACCCCAGCCGGAGAGACCGGCGACATCTCCGGATCAACTCTTTCATCCCTTCCCGGTGGTGGTGAGGGTTCACGCTGTATTTATCCCTTTCTCCCCAGGGTTGAAGGGTCTCCGGAGGCCATAAGGATGTGGCTCGAGGCCACGGGGCGCTGGCGCCCGACCAGTGAACCGGGGAGAACGCCACCGGCGGATCCCCAGGTTGGCGATACTTGGGACTGGTACATATGGGACCTGACTGGAATGCCGGTGGCCAACATCAAGCCGTGCACGGTGCGGGGCATGGGTGCAAACAGCTACATTGTGGTCGATGACGAAGAGTGGAACGTGACCATCGATCAAGATGATGTGGACCGGATCGTGACCCACTTTGAAGACCAGAGCGTCGGGAATTTCCCCACTCAGGGCATCTGGGATCTGAACACCTCGCACTTCGGTGATCCGCCCAACCCACTGGACGGCCTCGATCGGGTGTTCCTGCTGTACTACAAATTCAACATTGCAGCCGACGGTTTCTTCTGGTCCTTCGACCAGTTCCCGGACGGCACCCAGCCATGGGCCAGCAACGAAGCCGATGTTGTCTACATGGCCACGGACAACAGCAACGCAGGGAGCGATTACATGTTGGGCGTGGCCGCGCACGAATTCGAGCACATGATTCACTACAACCACGATGCGAACGAGGACACCTGGGTTAACGAGGGGCTCGCCGAACTGGCGATGTGGCTCTTCGGCAACCCCGATACGATATCGGGCTTCAACACCAACCCGGACAACAGCCTGACCGACTGGGGCTTCGAATGGGCAGACTACATTCAGACCTATTTGTGGACTCTCTACGCCTATGAGCAGTTCGGTGGTCAGTCGATGATCTGGGAACTCGTGCACAACACGGCCAACGGCATGATCGGATATTTGTCGACGCTGACGGGGCAGGGTTACAGCGTGACGATGGAGAATATCTTCGGTGACTGGAGTGTGGCCAACTACCTCGACGATCTCACGGTGCCGGAGGGCCAGTACGGATACGCCGGGGACACCCTTCCGCCGTTCGTGCCGTTTCGGACTCACAACACTTACCCGGAATCCGGAACGGGCAACGTCCAGAAATGGGCGACCGACTACATCCGGTTGAGCAATTTCGGCGGCACGCCGATCATCGATTTCAACGGCGATGACGGCCGGGATTTTCGGGTATTCGTCATGGCCCTCGACTCGGGCCTTCCGACCATTGTGCTGCCTCTGGATCTCGACGGCGCCAATGATGGGTATCGTGTCTTCACCGAGGCCAATGGTTATGCCGAGGTGATCCTCTGTGTGGCCAACGTTTACCGGACCGCAAGTGCCAACTACACCTATGACGTCGATGCGATTTCCAATCTCATCTTCGCCGATGGCTTCGAACTCGGGGACACGACGGCCTGGTAACCAATTTCCGGCCGGGCCTCTATCCCGCACTTCTCACCGATGACCGTTGTCGGGAAAGGTCGCGCAACGGCTGGTCGACAGCCCAATCGACACTATTAAGGGAGATAGTCGAACTTCTTCGCGGCTTTGACTTTGCGTCCGTAGTCTCGGACCCACGCCATCTCATTGTCGGAAAGTGGGCCGTCATTCAACGCTTCGAGGTTCTCCTGTAGCTGGAGACGGTTCTTGGGACCGGTGAGCACGATATGAACGTGGGGGCTGGTCAGGCAGAAGCGATAGCACAATCCAGGCGTCAGGGGTGGAATTGAGGGGTCGACCATTTTCCCGGGCCACGGTGGCATCGAGACGTTTTTTATTGGTCGCAAGAGCTGGCGCCACGATGTGGCGGTGTAGGCGACGACCGCAGGTCGGCGTACCGACAAGTGGGGAAAGACATCCTGTTCGGCCCCTGGGTGCTTGGCGTTGTAGCGCAGCATGAAGAGATCGATGGCTGAATCTCGAGCCAGCTTTCCTGCTCGCACCCGGTCGTGGATGCTGGTGCCTATGGCGAGAATCTTGCCTTCCTCCTTGAGCCGGAGCAACGCCTCGACGATTCCCTCTGAGTAGCGTGATGTACGACCCAGCCAGCCGAGTTTGAAGATGTCGATGTAGTCGGTATCGAGGACCTTGAGTGCCTTTTCGACGGAACGGCAGACCTGGCTGCCCCATCCCCCCATGCCGTACATCCCGACAACATGCCGATCGCGGTCGGATTTGAGCAGGTCACGGAGTGCCGGTGTGATTTTCATGCGGGCGTTCCAGGCCCAATAGTTGGCCCCCTGGTCGGCAGCCCAGCGGGCGTCGTCAGCGGTCAGGCCATAGTTCCCGGCAATACCCAATCGGAGGACCGTCTTGCCCACCACGGGCAGGTCGGTGAAACGAAAGTCTTTTTGATCACTCATAGCTGGCTCTCCCGGACCGCCGCGGCCCGCCGTGGGGTGACGTCGGCGATGATCTTTTGAAGGGCGTCACGATCCGCCTCGAAATCGTCGGTGGGGTCGAAGGGGGCAGCGAACGCGATCACCCGGTGGGCATAGTCGAAGGAGACAAGCACGAGAGGCACGTCGGCCGCCTTGGCGATTCGCCAGAAGCCGGACCGCCAGGTCCCCGCCGTGCTGCGGGTCCCTTCGGGGGCGAGACCGAGCACGAGCTGCTCCCGAGAGCGAAAGGCTCGTTGAATCTCGTCCACCGTTCCCCCCGGTGCGGCGCGGTCAACAGGAATGCCGCCGAGCCAGCGCATGATGCCGCCCCACGGCCGCCGGAACATCGTGTGTTTGCCGAGCCAGGAAACCTTCAGGTCGAGGGCGAACATGGCCATCACCCCGACCAGGAAGTCCCAGTTGGAGGAGTGGGGGGCAACGACCAACACCGCCCTGGCGAGGTCGGGCGGCCCGCCTTCAAACCGCCAGCGAGTCAGACGCACGAGGGTGCGGGCCAAAGGCCTTGAGAGGGGAGTGCCTCGCCGGGGGACCGAGGGACCGAGGTCTGGAACGGAAGTAGAGGAGAACACCAACGGAGACTATCACCGACCCATTGGGTTCAGTCGAAGATCTGCGAGAAGACGCTCTATGGTTGCGAAGCCCCGTGCCCAGGGTTTCCTTCGGCTCGGATCCACGCCTCAACCCTCTCGAAAACCCGCTCTTTTTCCGTTTCGTTGAACATCTCGTGGTAAAAGCCCTCCCATTCGACATAGTCCACCAGATCGGCCGGTGCAGCCTTGACCCAGGTGCGAGTCGCCGCCGGGTCGGCCAGTTGGTCGGCGCCCGACTGCATCACCAACGTGCGAGTCTGTAATCTGCCCGCCCGTTCGATCGTGTCGCGGTGCGCGGCCGTGACCTCGGTGAACCAGCGCGCCGAGACGGCACGGCTGGTAAGGGGGTCGGCAAGGTACGCCCGGCCGACCTCGGGGTCGCGGCTGAGGAGGCTGGCGTCGGGGGGCTTGGAGAGCATCATGCGGGGCACGACCGCTGACAGGAGTTTTGCCGCAACCTGCAAGACCGCATTCGGCCGCGCATCTGGGTGGATCCCGAGAAAGGGCGATGAGACGACGACCGCCGTCAGGTCTTCCGGATGGGCGAGGGTGTAGCGCAGAGTAATGAGCCCGCCCTGGGAGTGGCCGACCAGAAAGAGGGGTTGTCCGGGACACACATCCCGCACCAGGTGGTGAGTGGCCCGCAGGTCGGTGAGGAATTCGTCGAAACGGTTGACGTGCACCCGGGGGCCCGGGCTCTTTCCGTGCCCCCTATAGTCGAACGCCCAACAGTCGAAGCCTCGTCTTGAGAAATGCTCCATCACGTGGCGGTACCGGCCGGAGTGCTCGGCGAGCCCGTGCACGAAGAGCAAGACCGCCGTGGCCTCCTGTTCGGGTGAATGACGCCGCCAGTAGAGCCGGTTTCCGTCGCCGTTCTCTATCCAACCCTCGTCATATCTCACGGAGCCCTCCCTGGTTCTGTGACACTTGCGCCACGGCCCTCTTCCAGCCTGCGTAGAGGTCCTCCCGCTCTGCCGGATCCATCTTGGGAGTGAAGGTTCGATCTGTTTGAAAGACGTCTTCGAGTTCCTCAGGACCTCGCCAGAAACCCGATCCGAGACCCGCGAGGAAGGCTGCGCCGGCAGCGGTGGTCTCCAGCAGCCTCGGCCGAACCACTGGAATCCCGAGGAGGTCGGCCTGGAACTGCATCAGGTGGTTGTTGGCGGAGGCGCCGCCGTCCGCGCGGAGTTCGGTCACCGAAGTGTAGCCGTCGCAGTCCATGGCCTCGATCACGTCCCGCGTCTGGTACGCGATGCTGTCGAGGGTGGCGCGGATGATCTGGTCGCGGCCGCTGCCGCGGGTCAGCCCGACGATGGCACCTCGGGCGTGCATGTCCCAGTAGGGGGCGCCAAGTCCGGTGAAGGCTGGGACGACATACACCCCCGGTGTGTCGCGGCTCCGGGCGGCGACCTCTTCAGTCTCGATGGCGCTTCCGATCAGGCCCACCTCATCACGCAGCCACTGGATTGCGGCGCCGGCGGTGAAGACCGAGCCCTCAAGGGCGTATGCCGGTTGGCCGAAGGCATCGCAGCAGATGG
>DAOWGJ010000415.1 GCA_030637505.1 Holophagae bacterium | reverse complement strand
GTAAAAAGAGACTGTCTCTCCTACTTTGGGGTGGTTGGGCCTCCAGGTGAAGGAAGCGCTCGGTGTACGGTTCGTGCCCCTGCAGTCGCCGCGGAGCACCAGACCTTTCGAACCGAAGATGGCGAAGCCGTCTCCTTCTCGAACAACGGAACGAAGATCATTGTCAACACCAGAGTCCAAGGGTGACCACTGGTCTCCTTCTGGACTCCAGAGGACGGTCCCTCCATCTCCGACGGCGACGAAAGCGTCGCCGTTCCAGGTCACGTCCCGAAGATAAGACTCGGTTCCCGAAGATTGTTCGGCCCAGCTGATGCTGTCGGCGCTCGAGAGGACCGCCCCTCCAGAGCCAACCACAACCCAGCTGCTGGGGCCTCGCTCGATACCGGAGATTTTGAAACCGGAGTCCGAAGGCTCCCAGACGATCTCCCACCTGTTGGTGCCGCGGCCCTTTCGATACAGCTTCTCCCAGGAACCGACGATGGTTGTCTGATTGTGAGCCTCAATCGCATAAACCCAAAAGGGGCCGTCTTCGTGGCTTTCGAAATGCCAAATCTGTCCATCCTGACTGATGCCCAGGGTCTGCCCTGGCAGGGCTACCAAAAACTCCTGGCCGTTGAAAGCTGACGGACCGCCGTTTTCGGACATCCCGTTCAGCCCATCGACGTTGGACGGATGCCATGTCTGGGCATCCTCGCTCCAGCTGATGTAGGAATAGCACCATTCAAAGTCGCAGCGCGCCCCGTTTGCGACCCAGATTCCTTGACCCCATGCCAGATTGGTGACCCAAAAATGAGTCTCCTTTTGAAAAAGTGCGGAGGAAGTTCCCGATTCAATCCATCCGATACTCGGAAAGGGATCCTGGTATTCGTACAAACTTCCCACAACACTGATTCTCTGACCATCGCTTGCCGCCGGGCCGAAGTAGCTTGCGGAATAACTATTGACCCAGTGCCAGTTTTGACCGTCGCCCGCGGCGATCTGGCCGCCGGGTCCAACGCCAATCACCTGGTCGGGACCGCAGGTGACCGCTGCAAGCGGAATATGACCTTCGGCTTCCGTCTGTCCGGCCCAACGGTGCACGCCGTCCGGACTCCAGGAGTGATGCCCTCGGTTGGATACTGAGATCCATTTGCCTCCACAGGTCGTGATATCGGAAAAGTGGAGCCATTCGAGGATGGGTCGGGTGGTCCAGATCTCGCCGTCCTCACTGGTGAAGAGCGATCTTCCGGCACCTGTGACGACGAGTCCGCCCGCAGCATGGACGGCGCTGAGGCCGTCCGAGGTGTCAATGTCCGGATGGACGTCCCACCAGTTTCGGCCGTCGAAGCTGTTGAGGATCGTGTCATGATCGCCAACAGCAACCCAGCGTTCACCGGTCCATGTCACGGACCTGAGGCCATAAGGGGAAGGGGCGGGGGCGACGGTCCATGCCGTCCCGTCGGCGCTGAAAGCTGTCACTCCTCTGTGGCCGACAGCGACGAAAGCAGCGGAGTTGGTTGCGATACTGGTGAAGGTGTCGTCGGTACCACTGATTTGTCGTCGCCAAACCAATCCATCGTTACTCGAGAGAATGACACCCTGCTCGCCGACCGCAACAAAAAGCCCGGCACCCCAGGTGACCGCATGCAGATTGATGTCGGTCGGCGAGTCCACCGTGCGCCACCGGGTTCCGGTCTCGCTGACGAGGATCGTCCCTCGATGACCTACCGCGACATACCGATCATCACCGAAGACGATGTCCTCGAGGTCTTCGGTGGTCCCAAGGGGGTTGACGACCTTGAGAGTGCACTCCGCCGCGGGAACTGCCGGCGCCAGACCGCAGACCGTTGCTGCGGTCCACACGACCGCCGTAACGAACCCGGCCGTCTTTTTGGGTGTCATCAATCACTCCCTGGTCAACGGCATCGCACTGCAAAAGGGTGTCCACTGAAGCTCAGTCTTCGCAAGGCCGCCAATCCGATGATAGCCCATCTGGGCCGCCTATTCCGAGTGCTCGGTATCGAGGGCCCTCCAGCGAATGTCGGCCTTTTGCCGATAGAAGCGTTCCCCCGGCCCGACGATCTGGAGACGTGAAACCGCCACAGGCCCCCGGCCGGACCACAGCCCTGCATAGTCGTCAATGTCGTGGGGAAAGTGGCTGACGAGGATGCCTGCCGGTGCGGTTGCCGGGATCAGTCTGGCCCAGGAGCTTGTACCGTTAACTCGGTGAAAGACAGCCATCAGAAGAGGGACCCTGAAGATAGCCTTGTTCAGGCGGCCGAGAATATTGAGAGGGGCATCGATCTCTGCGAAGACCATGTGAGGTGAAGGCGGAACTGAAATCCCCGGACCGCC